>JBBSMV010000071.1:0-11803 GCA_038232975.1 Rhodothermales bacterium | reverse complement strand
CGGGGCCAACGACGAGAGCAACTGGCGCGGCATCCTCGACTACTTCGCCCCGGCGGTCCAGCTCGGCCTCACCGCCACGCCCAAGCGCGACGACAACGTAGACACCTACGCCTACTTCGGCGAGCCGGTCTACGTCTACTCCCTGAAAGAGGGCATCAACGACGGCTTTCTGACGCCGTTCAAGGTCAAGCAGATCTCGACCACGCTCGACGAGTACGTCTACACGTCCGACGACCGGGTGATGGAGGGCGAGGTCGAGTTCGGCAAGCGCTACACCGAGCGCGACTTCAACACGAAGATCGAGATCACCGAGCGCGAAGCGGAGCGGGTGCGGATCTTCATGGAGCAGATCGACGAAAGCGAGAAAACCCTCGTGTTCTGCGCGTCCCAGGAGCACGCCCTCGCCGTCCGCGACCTCGTCAACCAGCTCAAGACCAGCACCGATCCCAACTACTGCCACCGCGTCACCGCCGACGACGGCGGCCTCGGCGAGCAGTACCTCCGCGCCTTTCAGGACAACGAGAAGACGATCCCGACGATCCTGACCACGTCGCACAAGCTCTCGACGGGCGTGGATGCGCGCAACATCCGCAACATCGTCCTGATGCGCCCAGTCAACTCCATGATCGAGTTCAAGCAGATCGTCGGGCGCGGCACCCGCCTCTTCGAGGGCAAGGCCTACTTCACGATCTACGACTTCGTCAAGGCGCACCACCACTTCAACGACCCCGAGTGGGACGGCGAACCCCTAGAGCCGGAGCCTGCCGAACCGCGCCCGGCGTTACCTCCTCCCCCACCGCCGCAACCCGGCGCTGGCCCCGGCCCGCGCCCTCCGAGGGTCAAGGTCCGGCTCGCCGACGGCAAGGCGCGCACCATCCAGCACATGACGGCGACGACCTTCTGGCACCCCGACGGCACGCCGATGTCGGCGCAGCAGTTCATGGAAATGCTCTTCGGCAGGCTGCCCGAGTTCTTCCAGGACGAGGCCGAGCTCCGCGCCCTCTGGAGCGACCCGGAGACACGCAGCAAGCTCTTGCAGGGTCTCGCCGAAAAAGGCTTCGGCGGTGCCCAGCTCGCCGAGATGCAGCGCATCATCGACGCCGAGCAAAGCGACCTCTTCGATGTGCTGGCTCACGTCGCCTACGCTTTACCGCCGCTCACCCGTGCTGAGCGAGCTGCCCGCGCCAAGGTCATCATCAGCACGCACTTCAATAGCAAACGGCAAGTCTTCCTCGACTTCGTGCTCTCGCACTACATCCGCGTCGGCATCGAGGAACTCGATCAGGAGAAGCTCACACCCTTGCTGCGGCTGAAGTACCACAACGCCATCGCCGACGCCGTGGCCGATCTGGACCAACCGGAGGAGATCCGGCAGGTCTTCGCAGGCTTCCAGAAATACCTTTACCAGCTACCGGCTGCTGCATAGCTGGCAAGAGCGGCAAGAGCGGGATGATTCAAGCCCGCTCGGCGAGCTCGGCCCAGCGGTCCACGTCGCACTCCAGCTTTGCCAGGAGGGCTTCCAGCTCGGCCGAGAGCGCGGCGACGCGCTCGTAGTCGCTCGGCGAGGCGGCCAGCTCCGTCTCGACCTCGGCCTGCCGCGCCTCGGCCTGCGCGATGCGGGCCTCGGTCTCCTCCAGCTCGCACTTCTCTTTGAACGAGAGCGTGCCCGCGCGCGTCGCCGGAGGCTTCGGCGCAGCCACCGGGGCCCCTTCGGACGGGCGGGCCTTCCGCGCGGCGGCCTCCGCCGCTGCCGCCTGGGCCTCCTCCCCGGCCTTGATCTCCAGCCACGCGCTGTAGTTGCCCGGAATCTCGCGGAGCCGCCCGCCCGCCTCGAACCGGAACAGGTGCTCGGCCGTGCGGTCGAGGAAGTAGCGGTCGTGCGAGACGGTGATGAGGCAGCCGGGGAACGTGTCGAGGTACTCCTCGAGCGCCACCAGCGTGGGGATGTCGAGGTCGTTCGTCGGCTCGTCGAGGAGCAGGACGTTCGGCGCACCCATGAGCACGCGCAGCAGGTAGAGCCGGCGGCGCTCGCCGCCCGAGAGCAGCCCGACCGGGGTGTACTGCTGCTTCGGCGCGAAGAGGAAGCGCTCGAGCATCTGGCTCGCCGTGATGACCGAGCCGTCGGCCGTGCGGACGTTCTCGGCGACCTCCTCGACGTAGTCAATCAGCCGGAGGTCGTCGTTCAGCGCGCGGCTCTCCTGGTCGTAGTAGCCGACCGACACCGTCGGGCCGACCTCGATGCGCCCGGCGTCGGGTTCGAGCCGCCCGGCAATCAGCTCGAGGAGCGTCGTCTTGCCCGCGCCGTTGGGGCCGATGATCCCGACGCGGTCGCCGCGCGTGAACGAGTACGTGAAGCCGGCGATGAGGGGCTGCCAAGCCTGCCCCGGACCCGATCCGGGGAAGCCTTTCGTCACGTTCTCCAGCGCGATGACCTTTTTGCCGAGCCGGGTCGAGGCGGCCGAGACGTCGGCCGTCCGGTCGGCCTCTTCGCGGGGCGCGCCGAGGAGCGTGTGGGCGCGCTCGACGCGGGCCTTCTGCTTGGTCGTCCGGGCCTTCGCGCCGCGGCGGAGCCAGGCCAGCTCGCGCCGGGCGAGGTTGTCGCGCGTCCGCTGCTCGGCCTCGCGGACGGCGGTCTGCGCGGCCTTCGTCTCGAGGTAGCTCGTGTAGTTGCCCTCGAAGCGCTGCGCCCTCCCCCGGTCCAGCTCCAGCATCCGGTCGGTGACGCGGTCGAGGAAGTAGCGGTCGTGGGTGACGAGGAGGAGCGCGCCGGTGCGGCGGCGGAGGGTCTCTTCGAGCCAGCCGACGGTCTCGGCGTCGAGGTGGTTGGTCGGCTCGTCGAGGATGAGGAGGTCGGGCTGCTCGACGAGGGCGCGGGCGAGGGCGACGCGCTTGCGCTGCCCGCCCGAGAGCGCCTCCACGGGCGCGTCCGTGTCGGCGATGCCGAGGCGGTCGAGCACGGCGCGGGCGTTGGCCTCGAGGTCCCACCCGCCGGCAGCGTCGAGCCGGTGGGCGAGGTCGGTGACGCGCGCGACGAGGCGCTCGTCGGTGCCGTCGGAGGTCTCCAGGCGGTGGAGGGCGGCCTCGTAGGCGCGGAGGAGCGTCATCGCGGCCCCCTCGCCCGCGAAGACGGCGTCGAGGACCGTCTGCCCGGCCGCGAACGCCGGCTCCTGCGCGAGGTAGCCGAGCCGGTGCGCGCTCGGCATCTGGACGCTCCCGCCGTCGGGCGGCTCGACGCCTGCGATGATGCGGAGCAGCGTCGTCTTGCCCGAGCCGTTGGCTCCGATGACGCCCATCTTGGCCCCGTCTTCGAGGCTGAACGAGACGTCGTCGAGGAGCGGCTTGACGCCGTAGTGTTTGCGGACCGAGTCGAGGACGAGGGCGGGCATTTCCTGGGGTTGGGAGGGTGTGGGAGGAGGGGCGGCAGGTAGAGACCCCTCCCGCACGCCCCTACCCTTTTTATAACGCAAAGAGGCCCCACCGACGCGTGCCGGCGGGGCCTGTCGCTGGGCGGCTCCTCCGCTAGCGCAGGAGCGTGATCCGCTGCGTCTCGGCGGCTCCGGTGCCCGTGACCAGCCGGACGAGGTAGGCCCCGCTCGGCAGGCTGCTCGCATCGAAGGCCACGCGGTGCGGCCCGGCCTCGCGCTCGCCCTCGGCCACGAGCGCCACGCGGCGGCCGAGCACGTCGAGCACGTCGAGCGTCACCTCGGTCGCTTCGGGCAGCGCGAAGCCGAGCGTGGTCGCGGCGACGAACGGGTTCGGGTAGGCCGCCAGCGTGAGGCCGGCGAGTTGCGCGTCTTCACCGCGGAGGGCGGCCTCGGCCGGAGCGTCGGCGACCCACGGCGTCGCCTCGCGCACTGCCCAGGCGTCTGCCCCGCCCTCCCGAGCCGTCGGCGTCACGGTGACCGTGAAGGCCCGCGAGTCCAGGGTCGCGCCGGGGAATTGGCCGATGCGGAGGGTGTAGGTATAGGTCCCCGCAGGGGCGCTGCCGGGGACATTCTGCGTGTAGGTGCCGCTGAGGCTCTGGCCCGGCGGCAGCGAGCCGGAGGCGATGACGCCCTGCGCGACCGTGCTGCCGTTGCGCACCGCCGTGTAGAAGAGGTCCCCGACCGCCGTGGCCCCCGTGCCGTTGGTGACGGTGTACGAGAACTCCACCGAGCCGCCGGGCGGGACGGTGAGCGAGGTGGTGTTTTCCGCCGTGAGGCTGACGCCTTCGGAAGGCAACGTGAAGGCGGCGATGCGGGTCCTGAAGTTGAAGCTCGACGTGGTCTGGTAGTACTCCTGGGTGTACCAGAACGTCCGGTCGTCCGAGGGGTCAACGGCGAGCATGCTGTAGTCGCCCCAGCGGTTGAAGCTGTTGGTCTGCGCGCCGGTCCCGGTGAGGATCGTGGTCTCGGCGACGTTCATCGCGCCGGAGCCGCTGGCCTCAGCGGTCTGGCCGGTGAAGCGGATCGAGGGGAACAGGTTCGTCCCGGAGATGGCGTAGGCGAGGCCGAGGTCGCCGTTGCCGTTGAGCGCGGCCGAGGCCATCCAGCGCTCGAGGCCGTCGTTCGGGGCGTAGGTACCCTGCTGGTAGATGCTCCACCCGCTGCCGGTGTTGCCGGCGGCGTTGCGCAGCTCATACCAGCGGACGCCCGCGCGGTCGCCCCCGGCGTCGACGGTGTGGTTGAGCACGAGGGTCTGGCGGCTGCCGAAGTTCCGGTACTGCACCCGGTGCATGAGGGTGAAGGTGAGTGTCGCCAGCCGCTCCCCCGGCGACGGCTGCGGCACGTCGCCCAGGTTCTGATCGTAGGCGGCGGGGGTGAGCGCGTTGAGCAGCGTAAAGGTCGCGGCCGACGGGTTCGCCCAGTTGACGCGGAGGCCGTAGATGCGGAGCTGGTTGGGCGTCGTCACGGGGCCGCCGACGAAGAGGCCGGGCGTGCCCGACGGCGGGGCCGGCCCGTCGAGGTCCGCCGGGAGGAAGCCGTCGATGTTGGACCCGTTGTTGTTGCGCGGGATGAGGAACACGACCATGTTGGCCGGCTGCCCCTGGAGCATCTTCGCCCGCTCGAAGGCCACGGCCTCCTGCCGGAAGCTGCTGCCGAACGACCGCGTGGTGGCATAGTAGGCGTCCGGCCACACGCCGAGCTTGGGGTAGTCCGGGAAGTTGTTGAAGGGGAACTGGTACTGGTGGTACGCCCCCGTCGGGTCCGGCGTCTCGGAGACGGCGAGGCAGAGCGCGTTGCCGAACGAGATCAGGAACTGCATCGCCACCCAGCGGTCGGCGAGGTGGTCGTAGAGGATCACCGGGTCGCCGTCGTTCTGCGACTCGCACGGGCCGCCGAGGCCCTGGAAGAAGAAGTTGCCCGGCACCGGCCCGAGCAGCAGGTTCCCCGCCTTGTCGAAGAACATCGCGCTCAGGTTGGCCCACTGCACGTAGTGGTTCGGCCCGACGTCGCCGTTGGGGTCCGGCGGCACGACGACCTGGGCGACGACCGCGTTGTCGTTCTCGGAGACCCCGTCGAAGCTCCGCACGACCGTGCCCGGCCCGACGCCCCCGCGCCCGGCGTCGAGCACCGGGTCGGTGAAGCCGGGGCGGTCCTCGGGCGTCCCGGCCCCGCCGAAGGTGTGGATTTTGTTCGGGACGACGTAGGGCGGCAGCGAGCGGTAGTTGCCGGGGCGGACCGGGAGGTCGCGCAGCGGTGCCGACGTGTTCACCCGGCTCGCCGCGACGACGCGCGGCGCAGCATCCTGCGCGTGGGCGTCCGGTGTCCAGACGAGGAGGCTGGCGCAGGCCAGAAGGACTAGCAAAGAGCGAGGCATAACAAAAGGGGTAAGAGGTTGGAGAGGCATGACCAGGCGGGCGACCCGCATCCAGTCAGCACACAACCGGCTGCGAAGTCTGCAAACCTACTACAATTGCCTTGCTGTGGCAAACTCCGTCGCGGGGCCGCCTCCCCGGCGGCGGCAGGGTACCCTAGCGCATCGCTGCCTCCACCGCCTCCACCGTCTTGGGAATGCCGGGGCCGAGGACGCGCGGGCCGCCCTCGGTGCAGAGCACGTCGTCCTCGATGCGGATGCCGCCGAAGTCGCGGAAGCGCTCGGCGGCGGCGTAGTCAATGAAGGCGGTGTGGCGGCCCTCGGCGCGCCAGCGCTCGATGAGCGGCGGGATGAAGTAGAGGCCCGGCTCGATGGTGACGACGTGGCCGGCTTCGAGGTCGCGGGCGAAGCGGAGGAAGCCGAGGCCGAACTGCTCGCTGCGCGGCGCGCCCTCGGGATAGGCGTAGGTGTCGCCGAGGTCGTGGAGGTCGTGGACGTCGAGGCCGAGCGGGTGGCCGAGGCCGTGGGGGAAGAAGAGCGCGTGCGCCCCGGCCTCGACCGCCGCGCCCATATCGCCCTTCATCAGCCCGAGGTCCTTCAAGCCCTCGGCGAGCGTCTGCGCCGCGGCCAGGTGGAGGTCGCGGAAGTTGACGCCCGGCCGGACGTTCTGGACCGCCTCCTCCTCGGCGCGGAGGACGACCTCGTAGACAGCCCGCTGCTCGTCGCTGAACGAGCCGCTGACAGGGATCGTCCGGGTGACGTCGGAGGCGTAGCCCTCGGCGGTCTCCACGCCCGAGTCGAGCAGCAGGAGCTGCCCTTCGCGGAGCGTGCGGTGGCGCTCGTGGTTGTGGAGGACCTCGCCCCGGACCGTTGTGATCGGCTCGAACGAGACGGCGCGGTCGTGGCGGAGGGCGACGCTCAGCATCGCCGCACGCACCTCGGCCTCGGCCAAGCCGGGCCGCGTCACCCGCATCGCCTCGGCGTACATCTCCGCTGAGACGGCGAGCGCATCCTCTATCTCGGCGACCTCGGCCTCGCTCTTGACCGCCCGCTGCTCGCCGAGCGCCCGCATCAGGCGCTCCGACGCGCCCGGCCGCACCGCCTCGACCGACTCGCCGAGCCGCTCGGCGAGCTCGAGCAGCACGCCCGGCATGAACGGCGGCGGGTAATGGACCGTGCGCCCCTGCCGCCGCGCCTCGGCGAGCACGCCCGTCAGCTCCTCGATGTCGCGGACGGCCCCGATCCCGGCCTCAGCGGCCCGGTCGTCGAGCGACGGGTGGGGACCGTGCCAGACGAGGTCGTCGAAGTCGTCGGGCGGGCCGAAGAGCGTGTCCTCGCCGCCGTCGGCGTCGAGCACGAGGGCGAGGCCGGGCGCGGCGACGCCGGTGAGGTAGAGCAGGTGCGAGCTTTGCCGAAAGGGGTGCGGGTTGTCGGCGTTGCGCCAGACGGTCCCGGTGCCGGGGATCAGAATCAGCCCGCCGCCGACGGTCTCGCGCAAGTGGGCGCGGCGGGCGCGGTACGTGTCGGCCGTGAAGCGGCGGTCGAGCGAGACGACTTCGGGGTGGACCATGACGGTGGACAGTAGATGGTGGGTAGGCAAGATAGCCGTTGTGCCCGTGCGAACCTTTGCGACGGCGTAGGGGCAGGTCTCGCGCCTGCCCCCGGTCTCGCGCCTGCCCCCGGTCTCGCGCATGCCTCGGGGCGGCCACGAGGGTCGCCCCTACCGGATCAGCCTCCCGATGCGCTCGAAGCGCGGCCGGCCGGCCTCGGCGTCCCACGAGAAGTAGACCAGCACGGCCTTGCCGACGACGTGGTCGCGCGGGACGAAGCCCCAGCGGCGGCTGTCGGAGGAGTCGTCGCGGTTGTCGCCCATCACGAAGTAGTAGTCCTGCGCGGGCGTGTAGCGCCCGGCGACCGCGCCGTCTACCTCGAAGCGGCCGTCGGCGCGGCGGCGGGCCGTGTGGCCCTCGTAGCGCTCGATCACGTCGCGGAGCGCCGGCCACGTCTCGGCGGTGAGCGCGACCGCCTGCCCGCGCTTCGGGACGGCGACGGGGCCGTAGTCGTCGAGCGACTGCGGCCGGCCGGCCGGGAAGAGCCGCTCGCTCGGGGCCGCGAAGGCCGGGCGGAGGTCGAGCACGGCGTCCCACGCCGCCACGGCCTCGGCCTGCGCCCGCGTCATCCGCACGCGCCAGACGCCCTCGGCCTCGCGCACGACCGCCCGGCGGACCCCGATCTCGCGGAAGGCGTCGAGCGAAAACGCCGAGCGCGGGTCGAGCCTGACGAGCCAGTCGGCCAGCATCTCCGGCCCCAGCCCGACCGCCTCGCCGCCCACCCGCAGCTCCTTCCCGACCAGCGCGACGGTGTCGCCCGGCAGCCCGACGACGCGCTTGATGTAGTACGTCCGCCGCTCGACCGGCCCGCGCTCGGTGGGGTGGTTGAAGACGATCACGTCGCCGCGCTCGACGTCCCGGACGCCCGGCAGCCGCGCCGAGGGCAGGCGGAGGTCGGGGA
Organism: Rhodothermales bacterium; assembly: GCA_038232975.1. Taxonomy (GTDB): domain Bacteria; phylum Bacteroidota; class Rhodothermia; order Rhodothermales; family JANQRZ01; genus JANQRZ01. The sequence continues at coordinate 3,496 of JBBSMV010000071.1, read as the reverse complement.
GGTAGCGGTGCGAGAACGGCAGGCCGACGGTGGCCGGCGTGCGCGCGCCGTAGTGCAGCTTCGAGACCAGGAGGAAGTCGCCGACCAGGAGGGTCTCCTCCATCGAGGCCGTCGGGATGCGGAACGCCTCGGCCACGAAGAGCCGGACGCCGAGCGCGACGACGAGCGCCGTTGCGAGCACGACCGCGAGCGGGCGCAGGCGGCCGGGCCGGGCCGGAGTCCCCGTCGCCTCAGCCCCCGGCACCTCAGCCTCCGGCGTCTCAGCCTCCGGCGTCTCAGCCTCCGGTGTTTCCGTCGCGGTGGTCATCGGATCGGCATGAGGCCGCGCAGGCGGGGCAGGAACCACCGCTCGGTGTCGAGCGAGAAGAAGATCAGCACCGCCTTGCCGACGAGGTGGCTGTGCGGGACGAAGCCCCAGAACCGGCTGTCCTGCGAGTTGTCGCGGTTGTCGCCCATCGCAAAGTAGTAGTCCTGCGCGAAGGTGTAGGTGTCGGCGATATCCCCGTCAACCCGAACGCGGCCGTCGGGGAGGACCTCAGCGTCGTGGCCCTCGTAGCGGGTGACGACCTCGCGGAGCGCCGGCCACGTGGCGGCGTTGAGCGCCACGGTCTGCCCCTTTTTCGGGACGGTGAGCGGGCCGAAGTTGTCGCGGTTCGAGCCGCTGCCGGGCGGGAAGATGCCCTCGGTCGCGTGGCCCTCGGGGTAGGCATAGCCCTCGACGGCGGCGACGTAGGGCAGCGCGCGCAGCGCCTCGGCGGCCTGCGGCGTGGCGTTGACGAGGAGGTGGTTCGTGTTCGGGATCGGCCCGAGCAGCTCGGCCCCGGCCTCCTCGATGCGGGCGCGCGGCACCCCGGCGTTGCCCTCCGGCGTGACGGCCCACCACTGCTCCTGCGTCGGCGAGAGCGGGACGCGCTGGCTGTTGACGTAGAGCACCTTGTCGAGCAGCCGCACTGTGTCGCCGGGCATCCCGACGAGGCGCTTGATGTAGGGCGTCCGCCGCTCGACCGGCCCGGCCTCGGGCGGGTAGTTGAAGACGGCGACGTCGCCGCGCTTCGGCTCGGAGAAGCCCAGCAGCCGGGTCTGCGGCAGCTCGACGCCCGGCAGGCACGGCTTGCCGATGAACGGGACGCAGACCGTGTTCGGCGTGCGCGCGCCGTAGTGCAGCTTCGAGACGAAGAGGAAGTCGCCGACCAGGAGGGTCTTCTCCATCGAGGGCGTCGGGATGCGGAACGGCTCGACGAGGAAGGCGCGGACGACGAGGACGATGAGGATCGCCCAGCCCCAGAAGCGCAGGGTCTCCTTCCAGCCCTGCTTCTTCGTGCCCTCGCGGCCGCCTCGGGTATCCTCGCGCTCGGCCTTGCGGCGGGCGCGGGCGGCCTCGCGCTCGCGGGCGGCTTTGTTCTTACTCGGCGTGGTCAGCAAGGTGGGTCGGGGTCAGCGGGCATGATTCGTGAGGCGTGATTCGTGGACTAGCGCCACCGTTGAGCCAAGACACGAATCACGTAGCACGAATCAACTCTGTTTGTTCAAGCGAAAGGGTCAGGATACCGAATCGTTCGGCTACAACGCACGCCCTCACCGAAACAGGTACCACTGGCCGGTGCCGCCGCGCCGCCGCGCCCAGCGCGGGCGCTCGATTTCGGTGACATAATACTCGCTCCCGTCATACCCCGTCTGCACCCACTGGTTGCGCTCGCGCCTCTGGTAGTAGTCAACGTAGGGCATCAGCGGGAGCGGGGCGAGGAGGCGCTCGGCGAGGTCGCGCTTGAGCGCGCCGAGGTAGGGCGCGTGGGCGAGGTCCCCCGCCAGGACGAGGCCCTTGCCGAACGGCCCGTCGGCGTCGAGGGCGACGAACGGGATCGAGTCGATGACGACGAACCAGTACTCGAACTGCACGAAGCTGCTGCCCTCGAAGCCCCGCACCCCGCGCGCCACCGCCGTCCGGGTCGGCGCGCCGAAGTGGGTGTGGAGGCGGGCGCGCAGCTCGGGCGTCGGGATCGTGTCGAGCGGCGTGCGGAAGGCCATGCCCTCGACGGTCCAGAGCGCCTCGCGGAAGCGCGCGAGGAAGGCCGCCTGCTCGCCGGGCGCGACGCGGTCCCACGCGATGCCGGTCAGCGGCGGCGGCGCCGGCTCCGGCTCCGGCGCGGGCACCCCCGGCGGGAAGTCCAGCGCGACGTGCGGCGTCCGCTCGCGCGGCAGCCACCAGAAGAGCCGCGCCGCCGCCTCGCTCGGCTCGTCCCCTAGCTCCACCGGCCCCCGCGGCCCGGCCGCCAACCCCGCCTCGGCGGCGACCTCGGCGACGCGCACCCGGAGCCGCTGCGCCCGGAGCTGCTCGACGAGTGTCTGCGCCCCGGCCGTCGGCGCGGTGAGGAGGAGGATCAGCGCGGCGACCGCGATGCTCGCTGCCACCAGGGGTGTGGGGGTACGGGGGGATGGGGATATGGGAGCTCTCTCCCCCGACCGCACCGGCAGCCCCTCTCCCACCCTCCCATCCTCCCACTCTCCCCTCCTCAAAACACCCATCCTCATCCTAGCCCTCGTCCATCGAGAGGACCGCCAGGAACGCCTCCTGCGGGACCTCGACGCTGCCGACCTGCTTCATCCGCTTCTTGCCCTCCTTCTGCTTCTCGAGGAGCTTCCGCTTGCGGCTGATATCGCCGCCGTAGCACTTCGCCGTCACGTCCTTGCGCAGCGCCTTGACCGTCTCGCGGGCGATGACCTTGTTGCCGATGGCCGCCTGGATCGCCACGTCGTAGAGCTGCTTCGGGATCAGCTCGCGGAGCTTGGCCGAGAGCTTGCGGCCCATGTCGTAGGCCTTGTCGCGGTGGACGATGGTCGAGAGGGCGTCCACGGGGTCGCCGTTGAGGAGCACGTCGAGCTTGACGAGGTTCGAGGGCCGCTCGCCGATGACCTCGTAGTCGAGGCTGGCGTAGCCCCGGCTGACGGACTTGAGCTTGTCGTAGAAGTCGAAGACGACCTCACCGAGGGGCAGCTCGTACTGGAGGTCGACGCGCTCGGTGTCGAGGTAGTTCGTGTTGACGTAGGAGCCGCGCCGGTCCTGGCAGAGCGTCATCAGCGACCCGATGTAGTCGGCCGGGGTGATGATCTGCGCCTTGATATACGGCTCGCGGACCTCGGCGATACTTCCGACCGGCGGCATCTCGCTCGGGTTCGAGACCTCGACGCTCGTGCCGTCGGTCAGCTCGATCGTGTAGCGGACGGTCGGGAGCGTCGTGATGATGTCGAGGCCGAACTCGCGGTCGAGGCGCTCCTGGACGATCTCCATGTGGAGCATCCCGAGGAAGCCGACGCGGAAGCCGAAGCCGAGGGCCATGCTCGTCTCGGGCTCGTAGGTGAGCGCGGCGTCGTTGAGCTGGAGCTTGTCGAGGCTGGCCCGCAGGTCCTCGAAGTCGGCCGAGTCCGTCGGGTAGATGCCCGAGAAGACCATCGGCTTGACCTCGCGGAAGCCGGGGACCGGCTCGGCCGCCGGCCGCTT
>JBBSMV010000070.1:0-11878 GCA_038232975.1 Rhodothermales bacterium | reverse complement strand
CTTCGGGGCGATGGCCACTACAGAGCGCCAGGATACCTTGTAAGTCAGCATACAGCAGAACAAAGTCCTAGACAACGGACCGAAGGTGGAGATATAGGGTAGGGGAGGATGAGGGTGGGGGGGTATGGGAGGGGTCTTCACTCCCATCCTCCCAAACGCCCTCACCCCCACGCGCCCCGCGCTAGGGCCGGGGGAGCACCTCGTAGCGGCCCGTCATCCCGGCGTCGAGGTGGTCGTCCACGTGGCAGTGGTACATCCAGATGCCGGGGCTGTCCGGGACCATGTCGGCCGTGAGCATCACCGCCGGCTGGAGCGAGACCACGTCGGTGCGGTGGCCTCTCCAGAGCACCGTGTTGCCGTGCCAGTGCGGCGTGTGGACGTCTATCTCCGTGCCTAGCCCGACGAGGTACCACCGGACGCGCTCGCCCTCGGCCATCTGCATCAGCGGGAGGTTGCCGAAGACGAACCCGTTGATGGCGTGCATGAGGTTGCCCTCGACGAACGCCTCGTCGCCAGCGAGCACATCGAGCGGCTCCGGGGCGGTCGTGAAGCGGCGGGCGTTCTCGGCGAGGTACCAGCTCTTGTTCTCGTCGAAGACGTTGAAGAGCGTCACGAGCTCGCGGTCCACGTCGGTGGGGCGACCCTCGGCGTCGGCCATGCCCCGGCGCGTGACGAGGATGACCCCGACGAGGCCGGTGTTCACGTCCATCGTCGGGTCAATGTGGGAGTGGTAGAGCCAGACGATGGACGAGGGGTCAGCCGGGCCGGGGCCGGCGCGCTCGGGCACCGCCCAGCGGTAGGTGTAGGTGCCGCCGGGCGGGACGAGGTCGTCAGCACGGTCGGTGCCTGTAGTTCCGTCCGCGGTCATCGCCCCCTCGTTGGCCTTCGTGTAGAAGACACCGTGGGGGTGGACGGTGTAGGGCCGGCTCGCGTTGTTGCGGAAGACGAGGCGCAGCGAGTCGCCTACTTCCGCGCGGAGGATGGGGCCGAGGATGCCCTTGTGCGCCCACGAGGGCGCGACCGGCTTCGGGGTCGTGAACGTGGCGTCGGTGTATTCGACGTAGCGGGCCTTGAGGTAGGTGCTCCCGATGCGGCGAGGCCCGCTCGTGACGAAGATGCTGTCGCTCGGGGTGAAGGGGCGGCCCATCATCTGCTCGGTGCCGGAGGGGGCGTAGTCCCACAGCCCCTCCTCAGCGGCGACGTAGTACGTTCGCGTGACGCCGGCCTGCGACCGGGCGGGGGCAGCGGCGAAGAGCGAGGCGGCGAGGAGGACGAGAGCAGGAGCGCGCACAGGGGACCAGGAGCGAGATGTTTAGAACGAGTCTAAACTACGCGATCCTGCCCTCCCCGCTGTGCTTCCCCCATTAATCAACGGAGAAGCCTCGGACGTGAGGCAGCCTGGAACTTCCGCTTGTGCCGGTGTAGAAAATCCTGCCGCCTCTACCCTGCCGCACGCCGCCTGCTATGCCTGACTCCGACCATGCCTGACTCCGACGCTCCCTGCTGCGCGTCGCGGCGCGCCTTCCGGGTGGGGGTCGCGCCGTGACGCCCTCGGACGCCCAACCCCGCGGGGCGGCACACGCCGAAAGCCGCGACCCCATCGAGACGACGCAGCCGCTCGCAGACCGGGACCACCCGGGCCGCCGCCTGGGCTGGAAAGGCGAGGTGGCCCTGGCCCTCCTCCCCACCGCGACGATCCTCGCCGTCCTCGCCTTCGTCGAGGCCCTCACGCGCCAGCACGTCCTCTTCGCCTCGCTCGCCGGGAGCGCGTTCCTCATCTACCTCGACCCCGAGCACCCGACGAACCGGGTGCGGACCCTCGTCGCCGCCCACCTCGGGGCCGCCGCGCTCGGGTTCGGCGCGAACGCCGTCCTCGGCGCGAGCTACCTCGCCAGCGCCGTCGCCCTCGTCGCCACGATCCTCTACCTCATCACGTTCGACGTCGTCCACCCCCCGGCCGTCGCCACGGCCCTGTCGTTCGCCTTCCGCGGCGAGCTCGACTCGGCCCTCTCCGTGTTTGTCCTCTCCCTCGGGATAACGGCGGGGCTTGTCGTGATTCAGCTCGTCTCGTTCCGGCTCCTGCGCCGGTTCCTCCAGCGTGGTCAGGCACCTACGGCATCCGGTCCCCCACCCAACGCGCCGACGGGGAGGGCTTGAGGCCGCGGCGGTGCCCGCCAACTCCGCCCCGTCCGTGGCTCCGGGACAGGTACGGGTTCGGCGACCGCTCGCGGCCCGGACCGCTTCGAGCGACCGCGCCTACGTGGCCTGGAGACTCTCCGCGTAGCCCTCCGGCACGGGCACGAACGTCGGCGCGCCGGTCGGGAGGGTGGCGATGCCGGCGGGGAGGGCGATCTCGGGGAGCGTGAGGGCCGGCGTCTCGCCCGGCGGGACCGGGTTCGGCTCGGCCCAGAGCTCGCCGCGCGTGCTCTCGACGACGACGTGGTCGCCGGCCCGGCCGCGGACGTAGTCGCGCGTGAGCGGGACCTTGCCGAAGGGCGTGTCGAGGACGTAGCTCGGCACGGCGAAGCCGGAGGTGTGGCCGCGCAGCCCGCGCATGAGCGCCATGCCGGCCTCGATGCTCGTCCGGAACGCCGCCGTCCCGCCGATGAGCTGCGCCTGGTAGAGATAGTACGGCCGGACGCGCATCGCCACGAGGCCCTCGACGAGCGCCTTCATCACGGCGAGGTCGTCGTTGATCCCGCGCAGCAGCACGGTCTGGTTGCCGACGGGCACGCCGGCGTCGGCGAGCTTCGCGCAGGCGGCGGCGGCCTCAGGCGTCAGCTCCTTCGGGTGGTTGAAGTGGGTGTTGAGCCAGACCGGGTGGTGCCGCCGGAGGAGGTCGCACAAGGCGTCGGTGATCCGGAAGGGCAGCGTCACCGGCAGCCGCGTCCCGATGCGGATGACCTCGACGTGCTCCATCGCCCGGAGCTCACCGAGCAGCCAGCCAAGGTGGGCCTCGTTGAAGACGAGCGGGTCGCCCCCGGTGAGGAGCACGTCGCGGACCTCCGGGTGCGCCGCGAGGTAGGCGAGCGCGTCGGCGAGCTCGTCCTTCCGCATCATGAAGCCGGCGTCGCCGACCATCCGCTTGCGGAGGCAGTAGCGGCAGTAGATCGCGCACTCGGCCGTCACGCAGAAGGCCACGCGGTCGCGGTAGTTGTGGATCAGGTTCTTCACCGGCGCGTGCCCCGCCTCGTCGAGCGGGTCGGCGACGCCGACGATGTCGGGGGCCATCTCGCTGAGGCGGGGGACGACCTGCCGGCGCACCGGGCAGTCGGGGCCACCCATCAGGCTTGCGTAGTACGGCGTGATGTTCCAGCGGAAGACGTCGCGCGTCGCCTCGATGGCCTGAAGCTCGTCGTCCGTCGGCTCGATGTAGGCGCGGAGCGAATCCTCATCATGAATGCGATTCTGCATCTGCCAGCGCCAATCCCGCCAGTGTCGAGGGTCGAGAGTCGAGGGTCGAATAGCAGAGGTCATGCGGCGAAAGCTGTAGGGGCGCAAGGCCTTGCGTCCTGGGTGAGGGCTGGAAACCCCGTCACGGCCGGCCGTCGAGGTTGGGGTAGCGGCGGAAGGCGTGGAGCACGGCGGGGGCGCGCGTCGTCTCGAACGCCTCGCCGCAGCGCCCGCAGCGGAACGTGATCTCCTTCGGCTGCGCCGAGATGCCGTTGAAGAAGTTCAGCCAGCCGCCGACGCCGTAGCGCATGCCGGGCCGGGCGAAGTGGTGGTAGCGGTCGTGCCCGCAGGAGCACGTCGGCCGCTGCGTGGGGGTCCCCGCGTCGGTCGGTTTCATGCAGGCACCCTACGCCGGAGGGCGCGCCCGGATTCCCCGTCCGCCGAGTCCCGCTCAGCCCAGGCCGAGCCGCCGCAGCCCGCGCGCGAGCACGGCGGCGAGGAGCTCGGGATAGGCCTGCCCTGCCAGCTCGGCGATGACGGCGAACGTGCCGTCCGGCGCAAACGTCGGGAGCGGGTTGACCTCGATGAACCACGGTTGCCCGGCGGCGTCGACGCGGAAGTCGAGCCGGGCGAAGTCGCGGCACTCGAGGGCGCGGTAGACGCGGCGCGCGAGGTCGTGGAGGTGCGCTTCGAGGGCGGCGTCGAGCGCTCCGGGCAGGTCGTAGGCGAAGGGCCGGGCGGGGTCCGCATGCCGCTCCAGCGCGTGCAGCCCGATGCCTGTCCGCCGCTCCGTCGCCCGCTGCAGAGCCGGCAGCACCTCCCCCTCGCCGACGACGGCCACCGTGAACTCGCTCCCGGCGACGAACTGCTCTACGAGCACGTCCTGCCGGTACTGCCGGACCTGCCACCCGACCTCGGCCCGCAACGCCTCCATCTCCTCGCACCGGCTCGATGGGGCGATGCCCTTCGCGGTGCCCTCGTAGCGCGGCTTGGCGAAGAGCGGAAACGGCGGCAGGCGGGCCTCATCAATGCTGCCGGCCTCCGCCACGACAGTCCACTCCGGGGTCGGGACCCCGGCGGCGCGGGCGAGGGTTGTGGTCGCGGCCTTGTCGAGCGCGAGCGACAACGTCAGCGCATCCGAGCCGAGGCACGGGACGCCCGCCAGCTCGAGCAGGACCGGCGCGTGGGCCTCGCGGTTGCGGCTCCCGTAGCTCTCGGCGATGTTGACGGCCACGTCGAGGCCGAGCGGCCCCTCCCCCATCTTCCTCAGCAGCGCCCGCACCGAGCCGACGCGGACCGGCACGTGCCCGAGCACGCGGAGTGCTGCTTCGAGCACCGCAATCGTCTCTTCCGGCTCGTACTCCGCGTCCCAGTCCGGCGGGGCATCCGGCGGCGGGGGCGCGTCGCCGAAGCGGTCGTAGACGAGGCCGACGCGGAGGCTCACGAGCGCGTGCGGCGGCGCGACGCCGACCCGGCGGGCTCGTCCACGTCGGGCAGCGCGTCGAGGCCGAGCCGCCCGGTCGAGGCGACAGCCTGCGCTTCTGCAGCGGGCGTGTCGTCGCGGGCGATGAGCTCGAGGCGGTCGAGCACGCCGTCGAACCTCTGCTCCTGCCTCGGCCCCCAGTAGCCCAGCCAGCCCCGCGCGCCTCCGGCGACGGCGAGCGCCAGGCCCGCCATCACCATTCCGACGATTCGGAAGGCGGGGTCTACGCCAGCGGTGGCCAGGGCCAGGAAGAGGAGCGCCACCGCTGCGTAGAGCGCTGCGGCAGTCGTCAAGCCTTTCGCCGTCCTGCGGACCGACTGCCGGAGCATGACGCGCGTGCCGCCGCCGGTGGGTTCAAGCGCCAGCCGCATCGCCACGCTGCGTCGGCGGCCTTCGATGGCAGTCCACTCACGTATAGGGCCGATCTGCCCAGCGCTCCCGTCGGCCCCGAACGTCCGGCGGACCTCGGCGACCATCCGCGCCCACGCCTCGTCGGAGACCGGGCCGGGCAGAAGCCGCGTCCGCTCGACCTCGGTGGGCGCGCCGAGGAACGTGGGCACCGCCTCCGGTGGCCCGGCGGCTAGCTCGCCCGCCGCCGCCGCGACGTGCGCCGGGTCGATCCCAGAGGCCGCGCCGATCTCCTGCAGCTCGGCAAGGGTGAGCTGGCCCGTGCTCGCGGCCTCAGCGCGGTCGGCCTCGTCCTGCCGCCGGGCCGCCCGCGCAAAGATGGCGCGGAGCTCGTCCTCACTGTAGCGTCGCTCGTCGGTCATGGGCAGGCGAAATCGGATCGGAGCCAATGTACAACCGAGGGTGTCAGGCTACGGCTCCTCGAGCGCTCGGCGCGCGTCCACGCCGAGCGCCCGCGCACCGCCCGTGTGTCACCGCCCGTGTATCAGTGTCCCCCGCCTCTGCCAGGCGGCCCTTCAGGACCAGGATCGGGCCGCGCCCGAGCATAGCAACGGCGGCGACCCCGGAGGATCGCCGCCGTCGCTTCGTGCAGAAGGGTCAATGGGCTAGCGCAGCAGCGTGAGGCGCTGTGTCTGCACCTGCCCGCCCACGTCGAGCCGCACCAGGTACACCCCGCCGGCCAGCCCCGCGCCGTCGAAGACCACCGCGTGCTCGCCGGCTTCCTGCCGGCCGTCTGCCAGCACGGCGACCTCGCGCCCGAGCACATCGTAGACCGCCAGCCGGACCTCGGCCGCAGTGGGCAGCGCGAAGCCGAGCGTGGCCTGCCGCGCGAACGGGTTCGGGAAGGCCGGCGCGAGGGCGACCTCCGTCGGCAGCGCCGTCGAGGCCGTAGCCTCTCCGGTAGCTGCTTCGGCCTCGGCGGCCAGCGCGTCTAGGCCCTCGGCGAGTGCCCAGCCCTCGGGCGTCATCTCGCCGGTGACCTGTGCGCTGCCCGTCTTGGCGAACATGAACGTCGCCTGGCCCTCGACCATGTCCGGGAACGCCCCGACGCGCACGGCGACGGTGTAGATCCCGGCCGGTGCCTGCGCCGGCACGTTCGCCTCGAGCGTGACGGGGCCGACCGTCCGGCCTGCCGGCAGCGTGATCGAGCGCGGCCCCTCGACCGGCCCGACGATGCGGCCGTCGGGGAGGCGCGCGCCCACCCACGCCTGGAACGACTGCGTGCTCAGGGTCGCGTTGGTGAGCGTGACGTCGTAGCGGAACATGCCGCCGGGCGGCCCCAGGACGACGGGCGGGTTCTGCGGCTCGGCCGCGACGATGATCCCACCCACGCCCGTCACCTCGAGCCGCACAGGATAGGTGTAGGTCGCCGGCTCGTTCGTCGAGATGGCGAGGACGTTGGTGTACATCCCCGGCAGCAGGCCCTCGGCGCTGACCGAGACCGTGATGGCGACGGACTCGCCGGGTGCCACGGAGCCGGTGGCCGGCGAGACACCGGTGATGAAGCCCGGAACCTGCCCGATCAGGACCGCGAGACCGTCCTCGATGTAGGGCGTGTTCACCGCCACCGGGAGGCCGATCGTACCGTCCGCGTTCTCGATCCCGATGGTGCCGCTGTTGGGGTCGCTGGCGTCGTCAATGAACGAGAGGTACTGGAAGAGGATCGTGCCGTCGTTGTTCAGGATGGCCTGGAAGGTGGCGACCTCGCTGGCCGTGTTGAAGTGCGGAACCTGGTTCCACTGCACCACGAAGCGGCCGTCGCCGAGGTTCTGGTAGTAGACGTCGCCGCCGAGGCCGGGGTTGAAGTCGTCCCAGTAGACCGCGATGAGGTCGTTCGGCGCGGAGTCGTCCGGGATGGCGTCGTTCGTGAAGTCGGACGGCGTGCTGTCGGACGCGTCGAAGGTGAGGTAGCCGTTCGAGGAGATGCCGACCTGCGTCTTGTCGTCGCCGTAGAACTCGAACGCAAACGGCAGTGGGACGAACTCACCGTCGTCGTCGGAGAGGTTCAGCGGGGTGCCCGTGCCGGCGATGTCTATGAAGTCGAAGACGGGACCGTCCGGCTCGTTCGAGTCGATCCAGCCGTAGCCGAAGGCGTCGGGGCCGCCGAGGCCGCGCGTCGGGGCGGTGCCGCGGCGCGGGTCGGCCTCGTCCTTGCCGAGCTCGAGGTGCGGAACCTCCGGGGTCGCCTTCGACCCGCCGGCAGCCCGCGAGAACTGGAGGAAGTCGTAGGTCAAGTTCTCGTTGCCGTCGTTGAGGAGCGTCAGCGTGGCGGTGCCGGTCGTGCTCGGGGCGAGGGTCACCTCCAGCCCGATGCTCGGGTCCGGGTCGAAGGCGGCGATGGGCTCCACCCCGTCGATCTCGTCCCAGAAGGAGGCGTTGAAGGTGCTGGTGCCGCTGTTGCTGCCGCTCCCCGAGGTGAGGCAGCCGCCGTTGGTGTGGACGCCGACGGCGTTCCCGGTGGCCTCATCAATGACCGGGCTGCCGGAGTTCCCGCCTTCGGTATCCACCTTGTAGCGCATCGTGGTCCCGGAGGAGCCGGCGTTCGGGCCGGTGTGGGTCTGCTGCGTCTGGTTGGCGGTCCCGCTGTCAACGCCGTAGCCGGTGATGCGGATCGTGGGCGGGCCGAGGTCGCGGACGACGGTGAAGGCGGCCTGCTGCGCCACGAGGGGCTGGAGACCCGTCTGGGTGTTGTCGAAGACGCGGAAGACGCCCCAGTCGTTGCCGATGCTCCCGTTGGCCGAGACGATGCTGCCCGTGTCGACAGTGTACTGGTCCTCCGGGCCGGGGTGCTGGAGCGTGCCGCTGGGCAGCGACGGCGGCACGTTGAACTCGACGACGTTGGCCGAGGACGCCGAGGCGACGCAGTGGCCGGCGCTGACGAGCTTGCCGCCGGTGATGATCCACGCGGTGCAGCCGATGTTGAGCAGCCGACCCGCCGCCGGGTTGTTCGAGGGCGTCCGGTCGTCGGTGGGGCCGCACTGCGATTCGGGCGCGGAAGGCGGCTCGTCGCCGACGACGACCTCCTCCATGCGCACGAAGACGTCCTCCTCGCCGGGTGCCACGAAGAGCTTGACCTCCACCGCGTCGCCGTTGAAGTAGGCGCTCGTGTTCTGCCACCGCGCGAGGGCGGCGGCGTCGAGGCGCTGCTCGGCCCCGTCCTGGCGCGAGGCGACGGTGAGGTAGCTGCCTGTCCCGAGCGCGAGGTCGCTAAAGCTCAGCCGCAGCCACGGCGCACCGGGCACTTCGACGACGGCGCTGTAGGCTTCGTAGACGCCCGCGACCCGCTGGTTGTCGTGGAAGCCCGAGTCGAGGGCGTAGCGCTCGACGTGGGAGCTGAGCGGGGCCGTCTGCGCGAGCGCCGTGTCGGGCAGACAAAGCAGCACGGCCAGCAACAGCGCGAAGAGGGAGTAGCGTGAGAAAGCTCTCATGGCGTTCTGGTGAGGGATGGGGGGAAGACGTTACCGCGCGGACGAGGACGCATAGGCCCCGGCGGCGGCGAGAGACCTACTAACCTAAGTCACGGGCCGGGCATATCAAACCCCGCCGCGCAAAGAAAGCGTACCAGGCCGGTACTCCTCCGGCGTCTTCTGCCCCTGAGCACAGGAGAAAGTGAACCGCTCCTCCAGCACGCGCCTTTCCCCCAACGCCTACCACGACGACCTCAGCGTATCGCCGCCGTCCGCACAGAGCCGGTGGCCCGCCTACCTCAGCAGCGTCACGCGCTGTGTCTGCACCTGCCCGCCCACGTCGAGCCGCACCAGGTACACCCCGCCGGCCAACCCCGCGCCGTCGAAGACCACCGCGTGCTCGCCGGCTTCCTGCCGGCCGTCTGCCAGCACGGCGACCTCGCGCCCGAGCACGTCGTAGACCGCCAGCCGGACCTCGGCCGCAGAAGGCAGCGCGAAGCCCACGGTGGCCTGCCGCACCATTGGGTTCGGGAAGACCGTCACCAGCGCCCCTTCTGCTACCGACGAGGCGGCCGACAGCCCTTCGACCACTTCCCCTCCCCACCCCTCACCCGCGACGACCGACTCGCCTGTGGCCGCATCCACCACGGCCCATGCTGCCTCGCTGCTGAGCGCCCCGCCTCGGGTTCCTGACTTCGAGCCGCCGAAGCTGCTCCGGTCCACGACCCGGAGCGCCGAGAAGTCCCCCACGTAGCCCACGTAGGTGTAGCTCCCGGCCGGAGCCGTGCCCGGCACCGTCTGCGTAAGCCGCCGGCTCAGCGTCTGCCCCGGCCCGAGCGTCACCGCCACCGGGCCGAACAGCGGCAGGCGCAGCGTGTTGTTCGGGAGCACGGCCGCGCTCCACACCTCGAACGAGAGCGTCTGCGCCGTTGTGTTAGCGACCGTGGCGGTGAAGGTCACCGGCCCGCCTCCAGCCGGGATCGTCACGGGCGCGCCCTCCGGCACCAGTGAGATGGTGATGGGGGGCGCGACCCCGGAGTACCCGACAGCCCCGGCACCGAGGGTAATGGCCGGGTTCAGGCTGGGGTCGCCGCCGGGGGCGAGGAGGGCGTGGGTCTTCGTCGGCCCGCCGTTGTCAGCGAGCAGGGGGTCGAGCACGCGCGTGAAGACGTCCTCCGGCGCGACGGTGGCGGCGGCGTTCCCACACCCTGTCCCCTCGCCCACTACGTTGTTGGTGCCGCCGAAGCGAGGGCCGTTACCGCCGTCGGAGAGGGGCCCTTCACAATCGGCAGTCGAGGCATTGGGGTTTCTGTTGCGGGTGTTGCCCGCGATGATCAGGCCACTGGCCTGTTCAAGCTCGCCGTCATTGCCTACATAGAGGCCCCCTCCTGGGCCCTGACTGTTGTTTCGCGTAACTGTAGTTTGAGAAAGTGTACCGGAATCTAGTGCCGCAATGAAGTTCAGGAAGCCGATCCCACCACCTACCCCACCAGAGTTATTCTCACTAATCGTACTCCCTTGGACGATCAGTTCAATGAAGCTTAGGATGCCTCCGCCATCACCGCTAGTCTCGTTGTCACTTATGGTGCTTTCGTAGACGAAGACATAGTCTCCGGCGACGCCCCCGCCGCCGGCCGCTGCCCGGTTGCCTGTGACGGTGCAGCGCGTGAGGGCTATTTCACTCTGACCATTGGTGAGGATGCCTCCACCGGTCCCGGAGGTCTGTCCCCCCGTGATCGTCAGGCCGATCAGGGAGACCTCATTGAAGATGGGGCCCGGCGTGATGAGGAACACGCGGCTTTGCCCACGGGCATCCACCGTGATGTCTAGTGCCTCTGCATCAATAGTCACGCGCTGGTTAATGACGAGCTGACCGCGACCGGGCGCGAGTGCGATCGTCTGCCCCGCCAGCGAGGGTCTGAACACGATGAGGTCTTGGGCAAAATCCGCGTTCGCAGCGGCGATGGCCTCACGGAGTGAGCAGTCGGCATTGCAGACACCGTCGTCGGTATCGGCCGTCTTGGTAACGGTGTAGGTCGTCTGCGCCGAGACAGGAACAGCCGCCAGTGAGAGGCAGATCAGGGCAAGCGCGACGAACCGGTGCCGGGGCGTGCTGAGCGTTCTCATCGGAGGGTAGCGGATAGTGAGAAGGGGTGCTTCGTGAACGTAAGCACCTGTTCTGAATTCCGCAAGCGCCGCTGCAAGTTTATGTTCTATGCTAGCCCTGGGCTCGGCCCCCGTCACTCCTCCATGCCGACGCTGTCTGCTGCCGCATCGCCGGCGGCTCCGGGGCCGCCGCGCAGGTACTCGTCGAAGAAAGCGAGCGTCTTCTGCCACGCGTCCTCGGCGGCGGCGGCGACATAGCGCTCGCCCGAGGGGTTCGCAAAGGCGTGGCCGGCTCCTTCGTAGACCTCGATCTCGGCGGTCTTGCCGAGGGCATCGAGCGTCTGCTCGAACGCCCGAACCTGCGCCACGGGAATGCTCTCGTCCTCGGCCCCGAAGATGCCGAGGACCGGCATGCCGAGCGCGGCGAGCCGGTCGCGGTCAGTGACGAGCTGGCCGTAGTAGATGACGGCAGCATCAACCGAGTCCGGCAGGGCGAGGGCCGTGCGCAGCGCCCACCCGCCGCCGAAGCACCACCCGATCACCCCGACCTCGCCGGCGTTCTCCTGCGTCTTGAGGTAGGCAAACGCCTGGGTCAGATTGTCAGTCAGCATCGGCTCGCGCTCCATCGCCGCACTCATCAGGCTCCGGGCCTGCTCCGGCGTGTCGGCGACCTCGCCGCCGTAGAGGTCCACGGCGAGGGCGACGTAGCCTTCCTCGGCGAAGCGCTCGGCCATGCTCTGGATGTTCTGGTTCAGCCCCCACCACTCGTGGATCACGATCAGGCCGGGCTGCGGTGGGGCCGTGCCGCCCGCCTCCATCCCCTCGAAGGCCGGGCGGGCGAGGTAGCCGGTGACGCTCTCGCCCCCGACGGTGGCGTAGACCGGGCGGCCGGTGACGAGGTCGCCGCCGGCAGCGGCGGAGATCGGGGTGGGGATGGGCACGTCGCCCGCGTGCTCGCGCGACATGGCGTCGCCGTAGTCGTCGGAGCGGGTGCAGCCGGCGAGCAGGAGACCTAGGGCCAGCAGGGATAGAGAGAAGCGCATGGCGGTAGCGGGGTGGGTGCGGGAGAGGGTGGCGGATG
>JBBSMV010000069.1:0-11970 GCA_038232975.1 Rhodothermales bacterium | reverse complement strand
GTCCCGCTCACGCTCCTCGACCAGAAGGAGTCGGGCAAGAAGGTGCTGCTCATCACCAACTCCGAGTGGGCCTACGCCGCCCCGATGCTCGCCTTCGCCTTCGACCCGTTCCTGCCGGGCGACATGACCTGGCGCGACCTCTTCGACATCGCCATCGTCGGCTCGCGCAAGCCGGCGTTCTTCACCGCGCGGATGCCGACCTTCGAGGTCGTCAGCGAGGACGGCCTGCTGCGCGAGCACGTCGGGCCGCTGCGGGCTGGGCACGTCTACGTCGGCGCGAACGCCGGCCTCGTCGAGGCCAGCCTGGGGCTCAAGGGCGAGGACCTCCTCTACGTCGGCGACCACCTCTTCACCGACGTCAACGTCTCGAAGAGCGTGCTCCGCTGGCGGACGGCGCTCATCCTGCGCGAGCTCGAGGACGAGCTCGAGGCCATCGCCGGGTTCCGCGAGACGCAGGAGCAGCTCACCGCGATGATGGCCGAGAAGGTGGCGATGGAGGGCGAGTATTCGGCCTACCGCCTCGCGCTCCAGCGGGCGCGCGGCGACTACGGCCCGGAGCCGGCCCGCCCGCCCGCCGAGATCGAGGCCGACATGGCGGCGCACCGGGCGAAGCTCCTCGCGCTCGACGCCGAGATCGCGCCGCTGGCCCGCGCCTCGGCCCGGCTGCACAACGAGAACTGGGGGCTGATGATGCGCACCGGCAACGACAAGAGCCACCTCGCCCGGCAGGTCGAGCGCTACGCCGATGTCTACACCGGGCGGGTGTCGAACTTCCTCCACGCCACGCCCTACGCCTACCTCCGCTCCCACCGCGGCTCGCTCCCCCACGACGGGGCGCAGTGCGCCTGAGAAAGGAGGGAAGGGGAAATCGCCTAAACTGGCGAGGCCGTCGCGCTCCGCGCCCGTAGGGGCGAACGGCGTTCGCCCGGATCGGGCCTGGCGTGGGGGGCGGACATGGCACGCCACGTCCCTACGGTCTTTCCGTCCACCGTCTCACCATCCACCGGCTACTGTCCTCCTACTGTCCTCTGAAAATCGGCAGGCCAGGGGCGCGGTGGTGCGCGAAGAGCAGCGCTGTCTCCATGTGCGCCACCTCGGGCCGCCCGGCGAACGCCGTCAGCGCCAGCTCGCGCAGGTGCTCGGCGTCGCGCACGGCGACGTGGACGAGGAAGTCGTTCGCGCCGGTGACGTGGAAGACCTGCACGACCTCGGGCAGCGCGAGCGCGTGGGCCTGGAACGCCTCCACCTCGGCGCGCGCGTGCTGCCCGAGCCGGACCGCCACGAGCGCCTGAAGCCCGACCCCGACGGCCGCCGGGTCCACGTCGGCGTGGTAGCCGCGCAGCACCCCGCCCTCGTGGAGGCGGCGGACGCGCTCCAGGCACGTCGAGGGCGCGACGCCCACGGCGGCGGCGAGCTCTTTGTTCGAGCGCCGCGCATTCTTCTGGAGACAGGCGAGGATCGCAGCGTCGGTTCGGTCGAGGGCGTGCATGGCGGGGGATTCCGAATAGTCTTCGGGCAGCTTGACGGTGGGGGCACCGGGCGATACAATGTAGCGTGGTTCCGAATAATCGGCCGCTGCTCCCTACTCCCGCTCCGATGCCCACTCGCTCCGACGACCACCGCTCCGCCGACTTCGCTACGCGCGCCGTCCACGCCGGCCGCGCCGACTTCCCCGACCTCGGCGTCCACGCCCCGCCGATTGACCTCTCGACGACCTACGCGTTCCCCGACCTCGACGTGGCGACTGAGAGCCTCGATGCGCTCGTCGGCGGCGAGGGCACGGCGGCCAACCCGGTCTACGCGCGGCTCTACAACCCGACCGTCGGGCGCTTCGAGGAAGCGCTCGCGGAGCTGGAGGGGGCCGAGGCGGCGGTCGCCTTCGGCTCGGGCATGGCGGCGCTCACGGCGGCGCTCCTCGCCGCGCGGCAGGACGGGACCCACGTCGTCGGCGTCCGCCCGATCTACGGGACGACGGACCACCTGCTGAGCTGCGGCCTCCTCGGCCTCGACGTGACGTGGACCACCCCCGACGGCGTCGCCGAGGCGATTCGGCCCGAGACCGCGCTCGTCGTCACCGAGACGCCGGCCAACCCGACGCTCGACCTGCTCGACCTCGAGGCCGTCGTCGCCCAGGCCGGCGGCGTGCCGGTGCTCGTGGACTCGACCTTTGCGACGCCCGTGCTCCAGCGGCCGATGCGGCAGGGCGCGCGGCTCGTGCTCCACAGCGCGACCAAGTTCCTCGGCGGCCACGGCGACGTGATCGCCGGCGTGGTGGCGACGGACGAGGCGTGGGCGCGGCGGCTGCGGCAGGTCCGCGTCGCCACCGGGGCGCTGCTCCACCCACTGGCGGCTTACCTCCTCCACCGAGGTCTCCCGACGCTCGCGCTCCGCGTCGAGCGCGCCCAGGCGACGGCGCAGGTCCTCGCCGAGCGCCGTGCGGGGTACGACGGCGTGGCGGCGGTCTACTACCCCGGCCTGCCCGGCGGCGACCCGCTCGGCCTCCTCGGGCGGCAGATGGACGGCCCCGGCGCGGTCCTCGCCTTCGAGGTCGCGGGCGGCTACGACGCGGCCGTGGCGCTGCTCCGGTCGGTCCGGCTGATGACACCGGCCGTCAGCCTCGGCTCGGTGGACACGCTCATCCAGCACCCGGCCGGCCTCACGCACCGCGTCATCACGCCCGAGGCGCGCGCGGCAAGCGGCATCTCGGCCGGGCTGCTCCGCCTCTCGGTCGGCCTCGAAGCTGCCCGTGACCTGTGGGCCGACCTCGAGCAGGCCCTCGCCGCTGCGCAGACGAGCCGTTCGGTGAGCGAGGGGTTCACCGCGAGGTACTCATCCGAGGCGGCCGGCCAGGGCGTCGGCTAGCGCCAGCAGCGTCAGGGTCGGGTTCGAGTGCGAGCCGGTCGGGTAGACGGCCGCGCTGCACACGTAGAGGTTCGGGACGCCCCGCACCTGAAGCGCGGGCGTCACCACGCTCGTGGCCAGGTCGGTCCCCATGGGGGCACCGCCCATGTGGTGGTTGACGTCGCTCAGGAGGTCCGTGTGGTCGTCATCGCCTTCCATCTCGGGGCGGAGCCGGAGCCGGCCGAGGCCGAGGCGCGCGAGCTCGTCCCGGAGGGCGCGGGAGAAGGCCACGGCCGAGGCCCAGGTCCGCGGCGAAATCCGCCAGTCCACCGCGAGCCGGGGCAGCCCGAAGCGGTCGGTCTCGGTTGGGTGGAGCCGGAGGCGGCTCTCGTCGGTCGGCTCCTGCTCGCACATCAGGGCGACGTGCGCCTCGGCCCCGTGCTTGTAGACGAAGCCGTCCCGGACGAGGGCGGCCCCGGTTCGGACGAGCGCCCCCGACGTAGCCAGGAAGCGGCCGGGGTGGGCCAGCAACCGCCGGAAGTCGCGGACCTCCTGGTACGGGTCGAAGCCGCTTCCGCCCGAGGTGAACATGACGCTCGCGCTGAGGTTGAGGAGGCGGTGATGCCGGACGAAGGCGTCGGCCGCCGTCAGCCGGACCGAGTACTTCCGGCCGCGCTTCACCTGGGTGCCGAATGCTTGCTGCAAGCGGTACGGCTGGTCCGTCTCGACCGTCCCCGCGCGGACGCAGGGGTGGTCCATGAATCCCTTTCCGAGCACCGCGCGCTGAGCCTTCGAGAAGGGCCCGCCGGCCTCAGCCGCGATGAGCAGGGTGCGGACGGTCTCCAGGCCGCCGCAGGCCAGGATGAGCAGGGGGACTCAGAAGGCTGCCACGTGGCCCTCGAAGCTGCTGACCTCGACGCCCTCGACGCCACCGTCCGCAAAGCGGAGGCCGGTCACCTGACAATTGTAGAGCACGTCGAAGGCCCGGTTCACCTCGCGCGCAAACACCTTGCGGAAGTTCGGCTCCGGTGCCCACTTGGAAACATGGCAGTGAACGGTGTCGGAGTCGAAGCGAGGGGGCGTGTAGCCCAGGAAGCGGAACGCCTCCTCGTCGTAGTCGAGCGCGTCGATCCCCATGGCCCGGTTCGCGGCGCGGTAGTGCGCGTCGAGGTCGCGCCGCTCGAGGGGCCACCCGGAGCGTGGGACCCACGGGCGGGCCTCGAAGTCGGAGGCGAGGAACGGCAGGGACTGCCCGCCCCACGCTATGGTAGACCCGCCCACCGCCCGCTTCCGGCCCCACACGGCGTTCTGCAAGAGCTTCCCCTGCTGGACCACCTCGTTGAGCCGCTGGCGGTCCGGGTCCTCGGCGAAGTGGCCGCTCTCCAGTACGAGGACGCGGCGGGTCGCGCTGAGCCTGGAGGCGAGGAACAGCCCCGCCGCCCCGGCCCCTACGACGACCACGTCGTAGGCGGATCCCTGGAAGTCGGGGTGGCGGTTGAAGTCGAACGCGGCCATCGGCAGGCGCTAGGCGACGGGCGCGCCCAGGTCCGCCCGCAGGCGGTCCGTCGAGCGGGTGCTGAAGAGAACCTGCCCGCCGGGGTTGGCCTGCTGGGCCGCGGCCAGCACGGCGGCCGGGTCCGCCTCGCCGAGCCGGCGGAGGAACCCGTGCTGGAAGTGGGTCGCCTCCGGGAAGCGGGCGAGGAGGTCCGGGAGTCCAGCCTCCCCGCCGCCCTCGTACTGGAGGACGGTGAACCCCTCCACCTCCTCGTAGTGCGCCTCCAGCGTGCGGGCGTTCGTGCCCACCCCCAGCCGCCCCACGGTGCCGCCGGCCTTGAGGCCGAGGAGGAAAGCCAGCGTGCGGTCCTCCAGGTTGGTCGGGAGGTTCTCGTGCAGCAGGAGGGTGTCCACGGCAGCGACGCCCAGCTTGTCTAGGGTCTCGGCGAGCGAGGTCTCGATGTAGTCGTGGTCGAGGCGGCGGGGGCGAGCGGGGCGGGCGGGCGGAGCCGAGGTCTCGGCGGGCGGGGTGCTCTGTAGCTTCTTTCGCCAGTGGTTGAGCGGGAGCGCGAGCCGGGACGGGAGGCGTTCCGTGTGGGTCTCGCCCATGCCCACCTTCGCTGTCAACCGGACCTCCACCCGGTGCGCGCGTAGGAACTCCCCGACGAGCACCTCGGAGTACCCACGCCCGTAGGCTCGTGCCGTATCGAAGTGCCGCACCCCGGCGTCGACGACCGCCTCCAGGAGACGGAAGACAGACCGCCGCGACGGCATCGTGCTCAGCGGGTTCGTTCCGAAGATGAGCCGGGTCGGGTCGGGCTTCATAGGGGAAACGGGGAGGACGGAGGGCGGCCTGCCTCTCCAAATATAGACCGCGCCGATAGGCGGAGTGCTTGGGATCGGGCGCAGCTCTGGCAGAACGACCTCGCTCAGGCCCTCGTCGACGCCCCCACGGTGGGTGCTCCTGCCGAAGCAGTCTAGCGCGAAGGGCAGGAGGGTCTGGGTGTGTGGGCGTGGCTCCACCCAAGCTCACTCCCCTACCCCTATACTCCCCTACACCCACACCCGCTTTGCGCTAGCTGCTTGTATTCGTCCCCTGCCCCTCCTGAATCAGCGCTCAGCAGGTCCACCGTCCCTTTCACCGCCACGCGACGCGCTCGACGCGCTGCCCGTCGGAGCGGAGCCAGACTGCGCCCTCGTCCCACGTCTGGAGGACCGTCGCGCCGGCCGCCTGCCAGCGGCCGAGCACCTCGGCGTCGGGCAGGCCGTAGACGTTGCGCCGGGCCACGGAGACGACAGCCAGCGGCGCGGCATCCCCCACGACGCCTTCGACGAAGGCGGGCGTGCTGCTAGTCCGGCTGCCGTGGTGGCCGACCTTGACCACGTCGCTCCGCAGCAGCTCGCCGTAGTGCGCCACCAGGCCCGCCTCGGCAGCCCGCTCGGCGTCGCCGGTGAGGAGGAACGAGGTCGCGCCGTAGTGCACGCGCAGGACCACGGAGCCATCGTTGGCCTCGTCGCCGGGCCGGGGCGCGAGGCTCGGGGCGAGGACCTGAAAGCGCACCGCCGGGTCGAGCGCGAGCGTGTCGCCCGCTGTGACGGCGCGGCTGCGGATGCCCAACGAGTCCACGAGGGCGAGGGTCTCGGCGTAGAGATCGGAGCCATACGCCTGCCCGTTGTGGAGCACCTGCCCGACCTCGACGGCGCGCAGCAGCGCGGGCAACCCGCCGAGGTGGTCGGCGTGCGGGTGCGTCACCACGACGGCCTCGAGCCGCTCGATCCCGGCGCGGCGGAGGTGCGGCAGGATCGTCCGCGCGCCCTCGTCGGCGTACTCGTTGCGGACCCCGGCGTCAACGAGGACGTAGCCGCCGCCGGGCAGGTGGAGGAGCGCCGCGTCGCCCTGCCCGACATCGAAGAAGACGACCTCGAAGGCGGGCCGCGCCGTGCCGCTCCACACCGGTTGCCAGACCCCGACGGCGGCGAAGACGCCGGCCGCCACGAGGAGCCGCCAGCGCGGGCGGGGCCGCGGCCAGAGGGCCAGCGCGAGGAGGCCGAGCGTCATCGCCCCGAGAAACCAGCCGCTGCGGACGGTACTGCCGACGCTCGACCAGGCCAGCCACTCGGCCCCGGCGCGGCTCGTCCAGAGGAGCGCCTGCGCCCCGGCCTCGGCCGAGGCCCCGGCGAGGTCGGCCAGCGGCGGCACCGGCGCGAGCGCGACGGCGAACAGCCCGCCCGCCAGCGTGACCGTGGTCGCCGGGATCGCGGCGAGGTTGAGCACGAGGCCGGCCAGCGGGACGCGGCCGAAGTGGAACAGCAGCACCGGCATCGTCCCGAGCGTCGCCGCCAGCGAGACCAGCGTCATCCCCGTCGCCCACTGGCGGGCCCGTCCGGCGGTCCACCACGCAGGGGTCGCCCGCTCGAAGACGGGCACGAGCAGGACGATGGCCCCGACGGCGGCGAAGGAGAGCTGGAAGCCGACCTCGAAGAGGAACGTCGGGCGGGCGACGAGGAGCGCGAGCGCCGCTACGCCGAGCGCGTTGAGCGTGTTCGGTGCCCGCTCCGTCGCCGCGCCGACGATCAGCAGCGCCGCCATCACGAGCGCCCGCACCGCCGACGGCGGCGCGCCGGTGGCGACGACGTAAAGCCCGAGCACGGCGAGCGTCACCGCCGCCCGGACGACCTCGACCCGCCGCCACCGCCAGCCGAGCCGGTGCAGGACCGGCTTGAGCAGGCCGTAGAGCGCCATGCCGACGAGGAGGACGTGCAGCCCCGAGATCGCCAGCAGGTGCATCAGCCCGGTGAGCGCGAAGGCGTCGCGCGTGGCCCGGTCGATCCCGGCCCGGTCGGCCAGGAGCAGCGCCGCGAGGACGGCACGCGGCTCCTCGGCCCGGACATGCGCCGCAAGCGCCGCTCGAACATAGGCACGGACCGCGTTCGCCACGCGGTCCCGGACTCCGGCCTCGGACCCGACGAGCGTGAGTGCGGTGCTGTCGTAGCCGGCGAGTGTGGCGTGGGTGCCGCGCCGGGCGAGGTAGGCTCCGTAGTCGAAATCGGCTGGATTGCGGCGGGACGTGAGCGGGCGGAGCGGGCCGACGACCCGGACGCGGTCCCCGGCCTGCACCCTCGGATAGGCGATGCGCGGCGCGTCGGCGGCACCGGGCTGCCAGAGGGCGACCTGCACGCTCCCGCGCACCGGGAGCCAGGCATCTCCCGGCGCGGCCGAGTCCGCCGCGAGCGTAAAGCGGACGCCGCGCTCGGTCTCGACCGGGTGGTCGGCGACGGTGCCCGAGAGCGCGACCGGAAGCTCGGCGCGAGCGGCGAGGTGGGCGAGGTGGTCCGCCGGGAGCTGCTCCCACGCAGCGAGGCGCGCCCCACCGAGCGCCGTGAGTGCGACCCCGAGGCCGAGCGTCGCCGCGAGCGCGCCGAGCGAGACGAGCCGCCGCCGCGCCCACCCCATCGCCGCCAGGCTCACGAGCGCCGCGCCGAGCGCCACGCCCGCCCACGCCCAGAACCCGACGCCCGGCGCGACGTCGGCCCCGACGATCCCCGCCGCGAAGCACGCCGCCACGCCGAGCGCGGGGCGCGAGCGCCAGTCGAGCGGCCGGTCGGGAGGCGAGGGCATGGGATCGGTGGATCAGAGGGCAGAGCTACAGAAAGCAGAGGGCAGAAGGCGCGGAGCGCGACGGTCCCGGTAAATCGGGTGGTTTTCTTTCGACTCCCGACTCTCGACCCCCGACTCTCGACCCATAGACGCAGAACCGGCGGCGGCGTAACCTCGGGCCGCGTGTGGAGCTTGCGCGAATCCGCCCCCGCTCCGGCACCGGCGGCGCGGCGCACCGTTGCATCGGCTTCGTTCCCTCGCCCCGCCCGTTCTTTCCCGCCGCCATGAGCAGTAGCCGCCGCGACGTCCGCGCCCGCGTCATGCAGGCCCTCTACGCCCACGAGCTGAGCGGCGACGAGGTCGCCCACGTCATCGAGCACCTCCTCGCGCCGAAGTTCGAGGGGCCGGCGCTGCGCTTCGCCGAGCGGCTGTTCCTCGCCACGCTCGACCGCGCCGAGGAGGCCGACGCGCTCATCGAGGCGCACGCCCAGAACTGGGACCTCCGCCGCATCGCCACCGTCGACCGGATGACGCTGCGCATGGCGATCGCCGAGATGCTCCACTTCGAGGACATCCCGCCGAAGGTCTCGGTCAACGAGGCCATCGAGGTCGCCAAGCGCTTCAGCACGGAGCAGAGCGGGACCTTCCTCAACGGCATCCTCGACGCGGCGCTCACCCAGCTCCGGGCCGAGGGCCGCCTCCGCAAGTCCGGCCGCGGCCTGATCGAGACCACGGTGCCGACCGACTAGAACGAAGAGAGGATGGGCGTGTAGGGATAAGGTGACGTCCCAGCAAGGTGCCCTGCTCCCCACCCCCACCCTCCCATCCCCGAGTGCGGAGCACTCGATCCCGCATGAGCCTCTACGCCATCGGCGACGTCCACGGCTGCGCCCGCTCGCTCGACGCCCTCCTCGACCGCATTGCGCCGACGCCCGACGACCACCTCGTCTTCGTCGGTGACTACACCGACCGGGGGCCGGACTCGAAGGGCGTCCTCGACCGGCTCATCGCGATGGAGGCCGCCAGCGCCGACGGGACCGGCCCGCGCTGCACGTTCCTGCGCGGCAACCACGACCAGATGATGCTCGACTACATCGAGCGCGGCGAGATGAGCCTGTGGCGGGTCAACGGCGGCCTCGACACGCTCGAGAGCTACGCCGCCACGGGCGCGATCCCCGAGGCGCACCACGCCTTCCTGCGCCGCACCCGGCTCTACCTCGACACGCCGGGCTTCTGCTTCGTCCACGCCGGGCTGAAGCCCTACTACCCGGTGGCGTACAACCTCCAGCACGAGACCGCCGAGACGTTCCTCTGGACGCGCGAGCACCTCGCCATGCCCGAGCGGGCGTGGGAGAAGCCCGTTGTCTGCGGTCACACCCCGCAGCCCGAACCCGTGGACCAACCGGACCTGATCTGCATCGACACCGGCTGCGTCTACGTCAGCCACCCGGAGTACGGCCGGCTGACCGCCGTCCGCCTCCCCGAGCGCGCGTTCGTCCAGGTGGACTATGCCGACTGAGTCGGGAGTCAGGAGTCGGGGGTAGCTCGGCTCAGAGACCGAGCAGGAGGCCGGCGCGGAAGTGGGCGGGGTGAGTACCGGCTTCGACGTAGAGGACGCGGCGGCCGAGGCGGGCCGAGCCGCGCGCGAACGGCTCGGCAAAGAGGCTGAACGAGCGGGCCTTGCTCGCCGCCGTCCGCTCGGAGAACGAGAACAGAAAGCTAGGCCCGAAGCGGAAACCGAGGTCGAGGTCGAAGGGGCCGGCGTCGAGGTCCGCCAGGACCGTCAGCGCGCGGAGCACCCGGACGCCCCCGCCGAGGCCGAGGCCGACCCGCAGTGCCTCCACGCCCTCGGCCCCCGCCGGGTCGTACTCGGCGTAGACCGCGCCCTCGCGCGTGAGCACCGAGAACGCCGGCGTCGCAAAGCCGGCCTGCACGCCGATGCCCGGTGCCCCCGCGACCCCGACCTGCACGAACGGCAGCGACGGGGTGGCGAACTGCGCCCGCGCGGGAAGGCACAGCGCCAGGAGCACCGCGGCGAGCAGGGCAGAGCGGGACCACATAGAGGACGGGAGGGAGGAGGGCGTGGAGGGAATGGAAGGAGGGGGGAACGGAAGGAAGCTGACTAGGCTGACGAGACCGTCGCGCTCCGCGCACCGTCGCGCCCTGCCCGCCGTCCCACTGGGTTCGGCGGCGTCTGAGGAATGCTTGAAGATACCCTTCGCCGGGACACGGCCGCCGCCGCCGCCGTAGACTGCCGAGGCCTCAATCCAAAATCCCCACTCCAAAATTCAAAATCGCAATGGCTCTCCGCGTCGGCATCGTCGGCCTCCCGAACGTAGGCAAGTCCACGCTCTTCAACGCCCTCAGCGAGGCCGGGGCCGAGGCCGCCAACTACCCCTTCTGCACCATCGAGCCGAACGTCGGCGTCGTCGGCGTGCCGGCCCCACGGCTGGAGCGCCTGGCCGAGCTGGCGCGCTCGGCGCAGACGCTCCCGGCAACCATCGAGTTCGTCGACATCGCCGGCCTCGTGGCGGGCGCGTCGAAGGGCGAGGGCCTCGGCAACCAGTTCCTCGCCCACATCCGCGAGGTGGACGCGGTTGCCCATGTCGTCCGCTGCTTCGAGGACGAGAACGTGGTCCACGTCGAAGGCTCGGTCGCTCCGGCGCGCGACATCGAGGTGATCGAGACCGAGCTGCTGCTCAAAGACCTGGAGACGGCCGAGAAGCGGGTCGAGCGCGCGCAGAAGGGCGCGAAGACAGGCAACAAGGAGGCCCAGGCCGAGCTGCGGTTCTACCAGCGCCTCCGCGACCACATCGGCGAGGGCGAGCCGGCCCGGACGTTCCCGCTCAAGAGCGACGAGGAGGCCCGGCTCCTGCGCGACGTCTTCCTGCTGACGGCCAAGCCCGTGCTCTACGTCGCCAACGTCGGTGAGAGCGAAGTGGCAACAGGGAACGCCTACGTCGAGGAGGTCCGCCGGATCGCAGAGGCTGAGGGCGCGGGCGGGCGAACAAGCTCGCCCGTCGTGGTGGTGTCGGCCGAGTTCGAGGCGCAGCTCGCCGAGCTCGAGCCGGCGGAGCGCGCCGAGTTCCTCGCCGAGGCCGGGCAGGCCGAGCCGGGGCTGCACCGGCTCATCCAGGCGGCCTACGCGCTGCTCGGCCTCGCCACCTACTTCACCGCCGGCCCGAAGGAGGCCCGCGCCTGGACCATCACGCGCGGCACCAAGGCACCTCAAGCCGCCGGGGTCATCCACACCGACTTCGAGAAGGGCTTCATCCGCGCCGAGACCATCCCGTTCGCCGACTACGACCGGCTCGGGAGCGAGGCCGCCGCCCGCGCCGCCGGGGCGATGCGGAGCGAGGGCAAGGAGTACGTCGTCGCCGACGGCGACGTGCTGCTCTTCCGCTTCAACGTGTAGCGTTTCAGCGTGTAGGCGGCTCCGGCAGCAGGTCCAGCGGGCTGACGACCCCGAGGCCGCCTCGGTTCAGGACGTGGGTGTAAATCTGGGTCGTGTGGACGCTGGCGTGCCCGAGCAGCTCCTGCACCGTGCGGATGTCCGATCCCCGCTCCAGCAGGTGCGTCGCGAACGAGTGCCGGAAGACGTGCGGCGTCACCGCCTTGGCGATCCCCGCCTGCCGCGCCGCCCGGCGCACGGCCTTCTGCACGGACGACCCCGAGAGGTGGTGCCGCCGCTCGACGCCGCTCCGAGGATCGAGGCTGCGATGCGGGGCCGGGAATACGTACTGCCAGCCCGGCTCCCGAGGGGCGCTCGGGTACTTCTTCGCGAGGGCGTAGGGAAGATGCACCGCGCCGAACCCGTCGTCGAGGTCCCGGCGGTGGAGCAGCCGGACCCGCTCGACCTGCTCGCGGAGCCCCTCCTCGATAGCAGGGCTGCTAAGTTCTCGTCGTCTCAGATGCAAAGATGGTAGTCATTCCCGCGAAGGCGGGAATCCAGAAGGCGTGCTGGGCGCTCTGGATTCCCGATCGGGGTCGGGAATGACGGTGCTTTTGAGGGAGGTGTCAGAACTTAGCGACCCTGC
>JBBSMV010000068.1:0-12022 GCA_038232975.1 Rhodothermales bacterium | reverse complement strand
CAGGCGGGCCACGTCAGCGATGGCGTCGCCGGACTTGAGGTTGATCACGCGGACGCCCTGCGTGTTGCGGCCCATCTCGCGGATGTCAGCCACCCGCATCCGAATGGCGATGCCGCCCTCGGTGACGATCATCAGGTCGTCGCCGTCGAGGACGCTCTTGAGCGCGACGAGGCGGCCGGTCCGCGCCGTCGTCTTCATCGTCAGGATGCCCTTGCCGCCGCGGCTCTGGAGGCGGTAGTCCTCGACCGGGCTGCGCTTGCCGTAGCCGCGCTCGGCGACGGTCAGTACGCTCACGCCGTCGCGCTTGACGGCGATCATGCCTACCAGCTCGTCGCCCTCCCCCAGCGACATGCCGCGCACGCCGCGCGTGTTGCGGCCCATCGGGCGGGCGTCGGCCTCGTGGAAGCGGATCGCCCGGCCGTTGGTTGCGCCGAGGAGCACCTCGGTGTCGCCGTCGGTGAGCTTGGCCTCGAGCAGCTCGTCGCCGTCGACGACGTCGATGGCGATGATGCCGGTAGCGAGGGGGCGGCGGAAGGCGTGGAGCGAGGTCTTCTTGACGAGGCCGCGCTTGGTCGCCATCAGCACGAAATGGCTGGAGAGGACGTCCTCGTCCTCGAAGTCGGCCTTCGGGACCGAGAGGACGGCGCGGACGCGGTCGCCCTGGGCGATCTGGACGAGGTTGCGGATGCTCCGGCCGCGCGCGGTGCGCCCGCCCTCGGGGACCTCGTAGACCCGGAGCCAGTAGCACTGGCCGGCGTCGGTGAAGAAGAGCATGTAGTCGTGCGTGGACGAGGTGAAGAGGTGCTCGACGAAGTCCTCGTCGCTGGTGCCGGCCCCGATCAGCCCGCGCCCGCCGCGGCCCTGCTGGCGGTACTCGCCGATGGCGGTCCGCTTGACGAGGCCCTGGTGGCTGACGGTCACGATCACCGGCTCGTCCTCGATCAGGTCTTCGAGGTCGATGTCGCCGCCGCCCATGTAGTCAATCTCGGTGCGGCGCGGGTCGCCGAAGCGCTCCTTCATTGCGAGGAGTTCGTCTTTGACGATCTGCATCCGGAGCTCGCGCGAGGCGAGGATGCTCTTGAGGCGCTCGATCTCCTGGAGGATGTCGCGGTACTCGGCGAGGATCTGCTCGCGCGCCAGCCCGGTGAGGCGGCTCAGGCGGAGGGCGAGGATGGCGTCGGCCTGCGCCTCGGAGAGCGTGAAGAGCGCGTCGGCCTCGGAGGTGCCGCCGACGGGAAGCTCCATCCGCTCGCGCTGCTCGGCGGTCAGCCGCTCGGGGTAGAGGCCGGCGATCAGGTTCCGCTTGGCCGCCTCCGTGTCGGCGCTGTGGCGGATGATGGCGATCACCTCGTCGAGGTGGTCGAGCGCGACGACCAGGCCTTCGAGGATGTGGGCGCGCTCCTCGGCTTTCCGGAGGTCGAACTCGGTCCGGCGCAGGACGATCTCGTGGCGGTGGTCCACGTAGTGCTGCACCATCTCGCGGAGCGAGAGCGTGCGCGGCCGCCCGCCGACGAGGGCGACCATGTTGATCCCGAAGGTCTGCTGGAGCTGGGTGTGCTTGAAGAGCTGGTTCTGCACGACGGCCACGACGGCGTCCTTTTTTAGCTCCATCACGATCCGCATCCCGTCGCGGTCGGACTCGTCGCGCATGTCCGAGATGCCCTCGATCCGCTTGTCGCGCACGGCGGCGGCGATCTTCTCGATGAGGGTGCTCTTGTTGACCTGGTACGGGATTTCGGTGACGACGAGCGCGCCCCGGCTCCCGCGCAGCACCTCCTCGTGGAACTTGGCGCGGATCACGCAGCGCCCGCGCCCGGTGCGGTAGGCTTGCTTGATCCCGCCGTAGCCGTAGATCACGCCGCCGGTAGGGAAGTCCGGGGCCTTGATGAGCTCGCCGAGGTCGTCGTTCGTCAGCTCCGGGTCGTCAATGAGCGCGACGATCCCATCAACGAGCTCGGGGAGGTTGTGCGGCGGGATGTTCGTCGCCATGCCGACGGCGATGCCGCTCGCGCCGTTCATCAGCAGGTTCGGGAGCGCGGCCGGGAAGACGGTCGGCTCCTCGAGCGAGTCGTCGAAGTTGGGGATGAAGGCGACGGTCTCCTTCTCGAGGTCCTCGATGAGGGCGGCGGCGGCGGGCGTCATCCGCGCCTCGGTGTAGCGCATCGCGGCGGCGGCGTCGCCGTCTACGGAGCCGAAGTTGCCCTGGCCGTCCACGAGCGGGGTCCGCATCGAGAAGTCCTGGGCGAGGCGGACCATCGCCTGGTAGACCGACTGGTCGCCGTGGGGGTGGTACTTGCCGAGGACCTCGCCGACGATGCGGGCGCTCTTGCGGTGGGGCTTGCCGGGGGTCAGCCCGAGGTCGTTCATCCCGTAGAGCACGCGGCGCTGGACCGGCTTGAGGCCGTCGCGCACGTCGGGGAGCGCGCGGCTGACGATGACCGACAGCGAGTAGTCGATGTAGGAGGAGCGCATCTCCTCCTCGATGTTGATCGGGATGATGCGGTTGGACGGCGCGCCGTCCAGGATGTCGTCGGTAGGCTCCATGAGGGGTCGGTCAGTGGCGGTTTCGCAATTTGTATAAGGTACGAAACCGGGGTGTCAGGGACCTGTCAGGGGCCGTTGGTAATGCGTGAAGCGTGGGGGTTGGAGGGCGTGGAGGGCGTGGGGGGAATGGGGGGAATGGGGGGAATGGGGGGAATGGAAAAAAGGCGATCAAGGTAACGAGACCGTCGCGCTCCGCGCCAACCCGTAGGGGCGCAATGCATTGCGCCCTGGTTGGGAATGGCACCAGGTCCCCCAACGGGTCGTAGGGGCGACTCCACGTGGTCGCCCCGGTCGGGAATGGCGCGGGGGCCGGACATGGCACGCCCTGTCCCTACGTTCCCACCGTCCCCCAATCCACCGCCCCAATCCCCGGAGCCTCAATACGCCACCAAGACGAACGCGGGGCGCGGCGTCAGCCGGATGCCGGGGGCGGGGAAGTGCCCGTAGTGGAGCCAGCCGGCGATTGTCTCCCACGCCTTCCCTTTGAGAGGCAGCACCGTCGGCTCGATGTCGAGCGCGAGCCAGACGTAGCTCGTCGTCAGGAACTCGCGCTCGTCGAGGTCGCGCGCGGCGTAGCCGACGGCGAGGTTCAGCCACTCCGGGAGGACACCCTTCGCGGCGTCGGGGGCGAGGGCGTGGAGATTGGCCGTGAGCCAGAAGCTCTGCCCGGCGTAGTCGTCGGTGAAGTTCTTGCCCTCCCAGCCGCTCGGCCAGTAGCTCGCCTTGACCGTGAACGGCTCGAGGGCCGGGACGTAGGCCTGCGCCGTCGTGAAGCCGACCCCGAGCGTGTTGAAGGCGAGGTCGCCGGGCGAGAAGCCCCACTGCGTCCCGAAGCCGTCGAGGAACTCGTAGTAGAACATCTGCGCCCACGCCGCGCCGGCCCCCCACAGCGGGGCCTCGCGCGCGGGCACCCCGGCCCACGCGAAGGACGCGCGGTAGAACCGGGTGAAGAACGACGACGAGTAGACGTGCCCGGCCTTGTCGGCCCAGCGGACGTACTCCCAGTCGTTGAGGATGCGGAAGCTCGGGTTGCGGTCGGCCCACCACCGGCGGCGCTGCGTCTCGAGGACCGCCACCCCGGCCCCCGCGCTGAGGCCGGTGACGGCGGCGACCCGCCACGGGTTGAGGCGCGGCGCGGCGAGCGTGTCCGGCTCGGAGGGAGCGCCCACGAGCAGCAGCCCCGAGGTGTCCGCCTCCGCTGGCACCGCGTCGGCAAACGCCTGCGCCCGGACCGGGAGCGCGCCCCCGACGAGGAGCGCCAGCACCACCCAGAACAGGATGCCGGACCGACGGCCTCGCGCCGCCTGCGGGGTAGGCTGTGTCCGGTCGGTCATGAGGTCCGGTCGGTCGGGGGAAGCCCTCGGGAATAGCATAGCAGCGCGCTCAAGCTACGGACGAAACGGGCCGGAGGCTGCGCGTGGTATCGGCGGCCGGAGCGTCGGTCCCTGACGGCTCAACACTGAATGCTACAGCGTGTATATTCCCCATGGGGAGGTCCCCGGTCGTTGCTACAGGGGGCGGGGAATAATGGTGGGTCTAGCAACAGGCAGGGGATCGTTTAGAAGACACTCTTCGAGACCGGGACTATGGCAGGGAAAGCTAAGGGGAAGCGCGTGCGCCTCCTCGTCGTGGACGACCATCCGATTGTGCGCGAGGGCATCGTGCAGCTCATCGCCCACATCGACGGCTACGAGGTGGCAGCGCAGGCAGGCACGGCGCCCGAGGCCCTGCGCCTCGCCGTGAGCGGCGACCACGACCTCGCCATCATTGACGTGTCGCTGCAGGGCCTGAGCGGGCTGGAGCTCGTCAAGCAGATCCGGGAGCACGGCGTCGAGATGCCGATCCTGATGATGTCGATGCACGACGAGTCGTTCTACGCCGAGCGGGCGCTGCGGGCCGGCGCGCAGGGCTACGTGATGAAGCAGCGCGCCACGGCCGAGGTGGTCGCGGCCATTGACCGCATCCTGGACGGCGAGCTCTACCTCAGCGACGAGCTCTCGGCGAAGCTGCTGCGCCGCGCCGTCGAGGGCACCGTCGAGCCCGGCAAAGGGAGCGTCTCGCAGCTCTCCGACCGCGAGCTCGAGGTGCTCCAGCTCCTCGGGCAGGGCGTCGCCACGCGCGAGATCGCCGAGCGCCTCAGCCTCAGCGTCAAGACCATCGAGTCGTACCGCGCCAACATCAAGCGCAAGCTGGACCTGCGCAACGCCACCGAGCTGATGCGCTTCGCCGTGGACTGGGTGCGGACCTCGGGCGACGCGCCGGAGGACTGAGTGTGGGAGTGTGGGCGGCGCGACGGTCCCGCGCCGCTCTCCCCACATTTCCTCGTGGTCGCCCGAGGGCTGGCATCCGCCGTCGCGCTCCGCGCCGCCGTGCATTGTCCTCTGGACCGGGGCATTCCCCATGCCCAAATGAGGGCTGCCCCTATAGGCAAGCCCCGCGTCATTTGTTAAATAGGTAATGGGGCGGCCGGGGCCGTCACCGTGCGCGGGTGCGTTAGGTTGTGACGCCGCACCGATTCGTCGCAGGTTCGGCCGGTCGCCCGCGCTCAACCAGCCGGCGCTCAACAGACACAAGGAGGGAGTCATGAGCACCATCATCTCGGAAGCGCACCGTCCATCGTACACCCTCTCGCTCGTGGACCGGGAGGGGACCGTGCAGTACCAGAGTGCCGCCGTCGAGGCGCTGCTCGGCTACAAGCCCGACGACCTCGCCGGCTCGGCGTGGTTCTCGTTCGTCCACCAGGAGGACGCGCCGCCGGTCGAGGACCAGTTCGCGGACCTCGTGAGCCGGGACGGGGGGCAGGCTCGCTGGGTGCTCCGCTTCCGGGCGGCCGAGGGCGGATGGCAGCCCGTCGAGGTGTGCGCCCGCAACCTGCTGACGGACCCCGACGTGCGCGGCGTCCTGCTCAGCCTCCGCGCCCTCGGCCGGCGGCCCGGCAAGGCGTCCCGCTGAGCCGGCAGCCTCTGCGCGGCGGTCCGCAGTCGGGGATGAGGAAGAGTATCTTGCGCCTCCCCCGCTGCTCTGCCGCCCGCCCTCATGGAACGCCGCACGAAGATCGTCTGCACCCTCGGCCCTGCTAGCTCCAGCCCCGAGATCATCCGGGAGCTGATCGCGGCCGGCATGGACGTCGCCCGGCTGAACTTCTCGCACGGCACCCACGACGACCACCGCGCGGCGATCCGTCTCGTCCGCGAGGAGGCCGAGCGCGCCGGCCGCGTCGTCCCGATCCTGCAGGACCTGCAGGGGCCGAAGATCCGGCTCGGGAACGTCGAGCACGGCGGCGTGCTGATCCACAAAGGGCAGACGCTCGTGCTCACCAGCGAGCCGCTCGAACTCAGCAACCAGGAGCGGGCCTTCGTCTCCTACGCCTCGCTCGCCGACGACCTCGAACCCGGCGGGCGCATCCTGATCGACGACGGGCTGATCGAGCTGTGCGTCACCGAGGCCAACGGCACCGAGGTCACCACCGAGGTCGTCGTCGGCGGGCCGCTGCGCTCGAAGAAGGGCGTCAACCTGCCGCACATCCGCACGACCCGGCCCTCGATGACCGAGAAGGACGTCGCGGACCTCGAGTTCGGGCTGGCCCACAACGTGGACGTGATCGCGCTCTCGTTCGTCCGCACCGGCGGCGACGTCGAGGCCCTCGTCGAGCGCGTCCGCGCGAGCGGGCGCGAGGTCGGCATCCTCGCCAAGATCGAAAAGCCTGAGGCCGTCGAGCACTTCGACGAGATCCTCGGCAAGGTCGACGGCATCATGATCGCCCGCGGCGACCTCGGCATCGAGATGCCGATGCAGGACGTCCCGATCGTCCAGAAGCGCATCATCCGCTGGTGCCTCGAGGCGGCCACGCCCGTCATCACGGCCACCCAGATGCTCGAGTCCATGATCGACAACCCGCGCCCGACGCGCGCCGAGGCCTCGGACGTCGCCAACGCCGTGCTCGACGGCTCCGACGCCGTGATGCTCTCGGGCGAGACCGCCGCCGGCAAGTACCCCGTCCGCGCCGTCCGGGCGATGGACGAGATCATCCGCACGGCCGAGCAGAACCGCCGCCAGCTCGGCAGCTGGCAGGTCGACCCCCAGGTCCACACCGAGGAGGGCCGCGTGACCGAGGCGATCTCCTACACCGCCGTCGAGCTGGCCCGCGAGGTCGGGGCCGTCGCCATCGCCTGCCTCACCCACTCCGGCTCGACGGCGCGGGCGATCGCGCGCTACCGCCCATCGGTCCCGGTCTTCGCCTTCACCGACAAGCAGCGGGTCATCGGGCGGCTCGCCTTCGTCTGGGGCACGCGCGGCATCGGCGTCCCCTTCCAGCACCACACCGACGACGGCATCGGGACGGTCCGCCGCATCCTGACCGAGCGCGGCGTGGTCCAGCCCGGCGACCGGATCATCATCACGGCCGGCCTCCCGCTCCCGGCGAAGGGCCTGACCAACATGGTCCATGTGAGCCAGCTTTGAGTCGGGGGTCAGGAGTCGGGAGTCGGGGGTCAGGTTTTGTGGCGGAGGTATCGGCTGAAGCCGGTGATGAGGGCGGCGGTCTCATTGGTGAGCGCGTAGAGGTGCTCGAAGGCAGTCCCGGTCAGGTATCCGGCGTCTAGGGCGACGTAGAGCAGGGACTGGACCTCGGCGGCGGAGCCGTGGGCGATGGCGAGGAAGTGGGCGAACTGCTTGTCGCTGCGGCGGCCGAACCCCTCGGCGACGTTGCTCATGACGGAGACCGCCGCCCGCTGGAGCTGGTCTCGAAGCCCGAAGTCTTTTGCCAGCGTGCTCGTGCGGCACGTCGCGTAGATGCAGCCTGTGAGCTTCCGGGCGTGGGACCACGCCTGAATGTCTTCGAACCGCTGGATTGCTGCCATGTCGAACCTCCTTTCGTTTGTCATGTGGTCTCCTATAGACAACGCACCCGTCCCTTCGTAACCTCGACCCCCGACCCCTGACTCCCGATCCTCGACACAATTTCGTATCCTCCCCCGCGTTAGCCCGTCTCCGTTTCCCGAACCGCTCGCTGCCTGCCCATGCGCCGCTGTGTCGTCGTTCTCGCTGCCCTCGTGCTGGGGGCCGGGCTGGCCGGGTGCAGCCGGCTCCTCGGGCAGCGCTACGACAACTTCACCTCGTACTATAACACCTTCTACAACGCCCGGAGCGAGTTCGAGCGCGAGGAGGAGCAGCTCCTCCAGGCCGAGCCGCCCGTTGACCGGGACCGCTTCCTGACGCTCTTCTTCGAGCCGGGCGAGGGCGGCGCGCAGCGCGAGGGCTTCGAGAAGGCCATCGAGAAGGGGGCCGACCTGCTGCGCGACCACCCGGAGTCGAAGTGGGTGGACGACGCGCTGCTGCTGATCGGCAAGGCCCGCTTCTACCAGGGCGACTGGGCCGGGGCCGAGGAGAAGTTCCGCGAGGTCATCGAGCTGGGCACCGACAAGCTGGTTGACGAGGCGTGGTTCTGGCTCGGCCGCACGCTCCTCTCGGCCGAGCGCTACGAGGACGCCGCGCTCGCCCTCCGCGAAGGCCTCGACCGGCCCGAGGTCCGCGAGCGCTGGGCGGCCCGGATGCGCCTCGTCCTGGCCGAGACGGACGTGCGCGAAGGCGACTGGGAGGAGGCCGTCACCTCGCTGCGCGACGGGATCGCGGGCGTGGACGACCGCGAGCTGGCGGCGCGGGCGGAGTTTCTGCTCGGGCAGGTCTACGAGGCCACCGACCAGAGCGCTGAGGCCACCGAGGCCTTTGGTCGCGCCGCGCGCCTCGGGCCGCGCTACGAGCTGGCCTACGCCGCCGGCCTCTCGCAGGCCCTCGCGCTCAGCACGGCCGGCGAGGCTGAGCCGGCGCTCGACCTCCTCGGCCGCATGGGGCGCGACGACAAGAACTTCGACCGCCGCGTCGAGATCGGCTTGGCGCGCGCCCGCGTGCTGTCCGCCGACGAGCGGCCCGCCGAGGCCCGCGACCTCCTCCTCGGCCTGCTCTACGACCCCGACCCCTCGATGCAGCCGGGCACCATGCGCGGCCCGATCCACTACCGCCTCGCCGAGGTCTACCGCGACGGGCTG
Source organism: Rhodothermales bacterium (assembly GCA_038232975.1). Taxonomy (GTDB): domain Bacteria; phylum Bacteroidota; class Rhodothermia; order Rhodothermales; family JANQRZ01; genus JANQRZ01. The sequence continues at coordinate 3,434 of JBBSMV010000068.1, read as the reverse complement.
AACAGCTACGTCCAGGCCGCCGCCCACTACGACACCGCCGCCACCGCGATCCGCCAGGTTGACCTCCGCGCCGAGCGCACCACGGCGCAGGCCATCACCGACGCGCCCGTGCTTGGGGCGGCCTTCGGCAGCTACGCCCGCGTCGCCGGGCAGATCGCCGATATGGACTCGCTCCTCCACCTCGGCGGCCTGGACTCGCTGGCGTTCGAGGCGGCCATCGAGGAGATCCGCGACCAGCGCCGCCGCGAGCGCGAGGCCGAGCAGCGCGACCTCGACCGCCGCCGCACCGAGCAGGGCTTCGGCGGCGCGCCGGGCGTCGGCGGACTCGACGACCGCCCCGGCGAAACGGACGCCGGCCTCGGGGCAACGCCGCCCGGCGGCGACGCCGGCTTCCTCGGCTTCCGCAACCCCGCCCAGATTCAGGACGAGCTGGTCCGCTTCCGGACCAAATGGGGAGACCGCGCCTACGTCCCCAACTGGCGCCGCGCCGAAGCCCTCGCCGCTATCGAGGTGCAGGAGCAAACCGCCGAGTCGCTCGAGGGCACGAACGGGGTCCAGACGCCGGACCGCACGCGCGACGACTTCGTGGACACCTCCCAGGTGCCGCGCAACCTGTTCTCGCAGCAGCGGATGCGCGCCAGCCGCGCCGCCGCCCGCTACGAGCTCGGCAACACGCTCTTCCTCGCGCTCGGCCGGCCGGACTCCGCCGCCTCGTTCTACCGCAGCGTGATTGACGAGGACCCGGAGTCAGCCGTCGCGCAGCGGGCGGCCTTCGCGCTGGCCGAGACGCAGCGGGCGCTCGGCAACATGCCCGAGGCCGAGCGGCTCTACAACGAGGTGATCGAGCGCTACCCGGACTCCCGCTTCGCCGACCAGTCGCGCGCTCAGCTCGGCCTCGCGCCCGCCGAGCGCGCCGCCGCCGACTCCCTCGAGCTGGCCGAGGCGGCCTACCAGACGGCCTATGCCCGCTGGCAGGCCGGGGACCACGAAGCGGCGCTCGACCAGATGCTGACCCTCGCCCACAGCTATTCGACCACGCCCGTCGCGGCGCGCGCCCGCCTCGCCGCCGGTGCCGTCTACACCGAGTGGGCGGCCGGGGACGAGGCCGCGCTCCTGGCCCCCACGCCGACGCTCGCGCCCGCCCTCGCCGATTCGCTCCTCCTGCTCTCGGCCAATGCCACGGGAGCGCCGCCCGCCGACCCGCTCGCCGCCGATTCAGTCGCCACCACCCCGGTTACCAACGACCAGCCTCCGGCCGACTCGACCCAGGTGCCCCCGGACCGACCGGACGAGCTAGACCTGCCGGAGCTAGACGTGCCGGGCGAGCTAGCCGGCGATGATCTCCCGGCAGACCTCGACGAGCCGCTGGGCGACCTCGACCCGGTAGGCGACCTCGCCGCTGACTCCACCGAGGCCGCGCTCCTGCCAGAGTTCGGCGACCTCGCCGAAGTGAGGCCGCCGGCCGACTCGGCGCTCGCTGCCGAGGACTCGACTCTCCTCGCGCCGGACGACTCCCAGCCGAACGACGCTCTGCCGAACGAAGCAGGGTCGGAAGAGACCGTCCCGGAAGAGACCGTCCCGGAAGAGGCCGTCCCGGAAGAAAACCCGTGGCTCGACGTGCTCTACGCCAGCATCGAGGCGGACTTTCCCGACACGCCCTATGCTGAGCGCGCCCGCACCCTGCGCACCGTCCTCGACGCGCTTCGCCCGGACCGCACCCCGGCAGCGGACTCGACGGGCGCAGACTCAACGGGCGTAGACGCGACTGGTGCAGACGCGCTGGTCGGGGAGCAGGGGACCGGGGAGCAGGGTGCCGGTGCGGAAGAGGCGTTGCGGGGCGAGGCCCCCATCGTGCATCAGAAGAGCACGTTTGCGTGGCTCGTCTTCTCCTCGCTGGACCGGGCGGAGGCCGAGGGGGTGCTCGCCGACGTGGCCGCGCAGGGCTACCGCGCCGCGCTCAACACGTTCACGGACCGCGCCCGGCGCGAGGACAACGTGTTCTACCAGGTGCTCGTCGGGTCCTTCGGCAGCGAGGCCGAGGCGGCGCGGGCCGGGCTGCCGGAGCGCCTCGTCGGCGGCGCGCTGGACCCGGAGGCCTTCAGCATCTTCCGCCTCGGGCCGGGGCGCGGCGAGATCGAGCAGGCGGCCGAGCTTTTCCCAGACACGGACCCATCTCAAGGCGGCGACCAGTAGCGCGCCCGCCGGCCTCGCGTAACGGAACTCGGTGAGCGGGGCGGCGGTACCGCCCGTCCGGTTTCTCCCGCACGCGGCATCCGAGCGCGGCCCGCTGCGGGGCTAAGAGGATACGAGATCTAGGATTACGAGAGACGTATGGCGCAGGACAAGCGCGACCTGATGAACCCCCGCCGCGGCGACGACAAGCCGAGCGGCCCCCGCGAGGCGCGGCGGCCCCGCTTCTCGCTGTGGATCTACCTGGCGATCTTCCTCGGCCTCCTCGTCGTGCAGGCCTACCTGTGGGGCGGCACGGCCGGCAACGAGATTGACTACAGCGCCTTCCTGCGCGACGTCGAGCGCGGCTACGTCGAGGAGGTCACCGTCGTCAACGACCGCAAGATCGAGGGTCTCTTCACGGCTGAGGCCGTCGAGGCCAGCGACGTCCCGAAGGCCGAGCCGCCGCAGGGTTTTGCGAGCGAGGACCCCGCCGTCGCCGCCCGGCGCTTCACCTCGGTCAAGCCTAGGGACCACGACCTGACGCAGTTCCTCACCGAGCACAACGACGCCGTCGCCGCGGGCGAGGCCACGGGGACGGTCAGCTTCTCGGCCGAGACGCGGGAGAACTGGTTCGGCGGGCTGCTGGCGTGGGTGTTCCCGCTGGCGCTCCTGGTCTTCCTGTGGCTCTTCCTGATCCGGCGGATGGGCGGGCCGGGGCAGCAGGTGCTCAACATCGGCAAGAGCAAGGCCAGCCTCTTCGACGCGGTGGACGGCCAGCAGCTCACCTTCGACGACGTCGCCGGCCTCGACGAGGCGAAGGCGGAGGTCGAGGAGGTGGTCGAGTTCCTCAAGGACCCCAAGCGGTTCACCCGGCTCGGCGGCAAGCTCCCCAAGGGCGTGCTGCTGGTCGGACCGCCGGGGACCGGCAAGACGCTTCTGGCGAAGGCCGTCGCGGGCGAGGCGCAGGTCCCGTTCTTCTCGCTCTCCGGCTCCGACTTCGTCGAGATGTTCGTCGGCGTGGGCGCGGCCCGTGTGCGCGACCTGTTCAAGCAGGCCAAGGAGAAGGCGCCCTGCATCATCTTCATCGACGAGATCGACGCCGTGGGCCGCTCGCGCGGGCGGGGCGGGATCATGGGCGGCAACGACGAGCGCGAGAACACGCTGAACCAGCTTCTCGTCGAGATGGACGGGTTCAACACGGACAAGGGCGTCATCCTGATGGCGGCCACCAACCGGCCCGACACGCTCGATTCGGCGCTGCT
>JBBSMV010000067.1:0-12072 GCA_038232975.1 Rhodothermales bacterium | reverse complement strand
GAGGAGAAGAAGCAGGAGCGGCAGCAGGACACCTACGACCTGTTCTCGTGAGCGCGCGATCCCCTTTCAGGGGTCGCCTTGAGGGATGCAACGAAGCCACCCCCTCTGGGGGTGGTCGTTCACACATTTACGCCATACCATATGCTGTTCCACCACTTCCTAACACGGTCCCGCCAGTTTCTTTTGGGAGCTTCTAGAGATCGCTCCGGCAAATGAGGGCGAGGCTGATGAGACTGATACGCAGGGCTTTGCACCTGACTCTGAGGCTCCTTTGCGTCATTTCTCCTACTGAGCCAGACACCCAGAGCCAACCATAGCAGACGGCTTATCAAAGCGATCCCTCGACAGCATTAAGCCTACGATATGAAGCTGACCACGAAAATAATTTGCCCCAGTGATACTAGTGTGTCACTCCGCAAATAACGTTCGATTGCTGGCCTCATTAGTGAGAGTACAGATTATTGACGGGTCCTTTGACTCACCGTCCTACGGCCTCGGCGATGCGCTCGGCCGTAGCGCGGAAGGGGCGGAACGCGACGCCCAGCTCCTCGCGCGCCTTCCGGTTGCTGTAGCGGTAGAACCTGCTCGAGAGGCGGGCGGTCTCGCGCGTGAGGAACGGCGGCTGCTGCGTCACAGCGGCTGCGACCTCGGAGGCGGCCCCGGCGGCGAGCGCGAGGGGCGGCGGGAGGATCAGCTTCGGCCCCGGCACCCCGAAGGCGGCGGCGAGGGTGTCGAAAATCTCCTTCCAGCGGAGGTCCTCGGCCCCGAGGAAGTAGCGCGCGCCGGTCGCGCCGCGCGCCATCGCCGCGCGGTGCCCGGCCGCGACGTCCTCGACGTCCACCACACTCGTCCCGCCAGCCGGCGCGACGGGCATCTTGCCGCGCCGCACCTTGTCGACGATCTCGGTCGTGTTCTCGCCCTCGCGCCCCGGCCCGAAGATCACCGCCGGGTTGACGATCACCGCGTCGAGGCCCTCGGCGATACCGCGGTGGACCTCCAGCTCGGCCTCGTGCTTGCTCCGGGCGTAGGCCGTGTTCATCTTCGACGCTGTCCACTCGGCCGTCTCGTCCATCACGCCGGCCGGCCGCTCGGGGCGGCCGAGGGCGGCCTGGCTGGAGGTGAGCACGAGCCGCCGGACCCCCGCCTCGCGCGCGGCCTCGACGACGTGCGCCGTGCCGGCGACGTTGACGGCGTGCAGCCGCTCGGCGTCCTTCGCCCCGCCGAACCCGACGAACGCGGCCGTGTGGTAGACCGCCTCGACGCCCTGCATCGCCGCGCGGACGCTCTCCGGGTCAGTCACGTCGCCGACGGCATGTTCGACGCGGTCGGCGCTCGCGCCGAGGAGGTCGAGCGCGGAGGTGGGGCGGCGGAGGATGCGGACGGCCTCGCCCTCGGCCAAAAGCTGGCGGACGAGGACGGAGCCGAGGAAGCCGGTCGCGCCGGTAACTAAGATCATGGGTCGGGAGTCGAGTGTCGGGAGCCGGGAGTCGGGAATCGAGGGCTGGGGCAAGGGAAGCCCGACTCTCGACACAGGACCCTCGACTCAAGCGAAGCTAATCAGGAGGTCGTTCTTGCCGACGGGTTGGCCGGGTTCGACGTGGACCGCGGCGACGGTGACGGCGGCGGCGGCGCGGAGCTCGTTCTCCATCTTCATCGCCTCGAGCACGACGAGGCCCGCGCCCTCTTCGACAGTCTGGCCGGCTTCGGCGAGGACCGAGAGCACGAGGCCGGGCATCGGGGCGCGCAGCTCGCGCTCGGCCGCCGCGTCGGCGTCCTCCACCCCGAACCGTTCGAGCAGCAGGTCGCGCTCGGTCTTCAGGCGGACCGTCAGGCTCCGGCCGGCGTGCGTGAGGTGGAGCGTCCCGTCGTCCTGCGGCTCGACGGTGAACGGGTAGCTCCGGCCCTCGAGCAGGAGCAGCACCTCGCGCTCGGCGATGCGCTCGAAGCGGACGGCGACGGATGCGCCGTCTACGACGAGCGTGCCGTCGGGGCCGTCGAGCTGGAGGTCGAACGCGCGGTCGCCGATGAGGGCCTGGAACTTCACGATGGTTTCTGGTTCTTGGTTTACAGTTTCTGGTTCGGCAAGAGCCATTGAGTGTGCCGAACCAGAAGCCAAAAACTACAAACTACGCCCGGTGACCGACCCTCCGCTCTCGCCCGCCCTGCTGCTCACCGCCTACCGGCGCGGCGTCTTCCCGATGGCCGACCCCGACGAGGACGGCGCGGTCTTCTGGTACGCGCCCGACCCGCGCGGCGTGCTCCCGCTCGGCGGTTTCCACATTCCGAAGAACCTGGAGAAGCTCGTCCGCCGCGCGCCGTTCGAGGTGGCGACGGACCGAGCCTTCGAGGCGGTCGTGCGGGCGTGCGCAGCACCGGCAGTGGGCCGGGAGACAACGTGGATTTCGGACGAGATCGTCGCCGCCTACGCCGGGCTGCACCGGCTCGGGGCGGCGCACTCGGTCGAGTGCTGGGAGGGCGGGCGGCTCGTCGGCGGGCTGTACGGCGTGGCGCTCGGCGGGGCGTTCTTCGGCGAGTCCATGTTCCACCGCGCCCGCGACGCGTCGAAGGTGGCGCTCGTCCACCTCGTCCGGCGGCTCCGGCGCGGCGGGTTCCGGCTGCTCGACGTGCAGTTCGTCACGGAGCACCTCGCCCGCTTCGGGGCCGTCGAGATTCCCCGCGCCGCCTACGAGCGGCGGCTGGCCGAGGCGCTCGCCGTGGAGGCGCGGTGGGACTGAACAGAGATTTTATCTGGCGCGCGGACAAACCGCAGCGGCTGCGCGTACCAACGTTCTCATTTGCCGTGACGCCCCATGATCCGCCTTCTGACGCCGAGCCTGTTCGCCCTCCTGATCCTCAGCGCCTGCGCCTCGGAGACGCCTGCGCCCGACATCGCCGCGCCAGTCGCCCGGGCTGAGGCGGTGGATGCGCCTGCCGCGCCGGACTCCTCGACCCGGCAGACGTTCGACGAGGTCGTGGCCTACGCCCGCGCCGAGAATCTCGCCGCCCGGCCGCTCGGCGAGATCGTGCAGGCCGTCGGGCTGCGGCTCCTCGGGCGGCCCTACGTCGAGGGCGCGCTCGACCGGACCGAGACCGAGGCGCTCGTCGTGGACCTCACGGGGTTCGACTGCGTGACCTACGTCGAGAACGTGCTCGCGCTCGCCCGAGCGGTCCAGGCCGGAACGCCGAGCTACGACGCCTACGTCGCCAATCTCGAGGCGCTCCGCTACCGCGGCGGCCGCCTCGACGGCTATTGCAGCCGCCTCCACTATTTCACCGACTGGATGCTCGACAACGAGCGCCGCGGCACCGTCCGCCTCGTCACGCAGGACTTCGGCGAGCCGTTCGACAAGACGATCAGCTTCATGAGCGGGCACCGCGACGCCTACCCGAAGCTCGTGGGCAACGACAGCCTCTTCGCGTGCATCGAGGACGTGGAGGCGCGCCTGCGCGGGCATGGCGTCTACTACGTCCCCCAGGACCGCATCCGCAGCATCTACGATCAGCTCCAGGCCGGCGACATCGTCGCCACGGCGACCGACATCGCCGGCCTCGACGTGACCCACACCGGCTTCGTGCTCAAGCGCGACGGGCAGACGGGCTTCCTCCACGCCTCGCTCACCGGCGAGGTCAAGGTCTCCGACGACCTCGCCGACTACATCGCCGGCAACAAGGTCCAGACCGGCATCATCGTCGCCCGGTCGGTGGCGGCCGGCACGGGGAGCTAGGCGCGGCCGTTTAGACAAACTCCGTAGGGGCGAGGCATGCCTCGCCCCTACCTGTATCTTCCACCTCTCTACGTTATGCCCGAACTCACCCGGATCGGCGTGCTCACCTCCGGCGGCGACGCGCCCGGCATGAACGCCTGCCTCCGCGCCGTCGTCCGCCGCGCCGTTGCCGAGGAGCTCGAGGTCGTCGGGGTCCGCCGGGGCTACGCCGGCCTCCTCGACGGCGACTTCGTCGAGATGGACCGGCAGAGCGTCTCGAACATCCTCGGCAAGGGGGGGACGGTCCTCAAGACTGCCCGCTCCGATGGCGTCCGCACCGCCGAGGGCCGGGCGCGGGCGGCCGGGCGCGTCCGCGAGGCGGGCCTCGACGCGCTCGTCGCCATCGGCGGCAACGGGACGCTGCGCGGGGCGGCGCTCCTCCACGAGGAGCACGGGATCGCCGTCGTCGGCTGCCCCGGCACCATTGACAACGACCTCTTCGGCACCGATGAGACCGTCGGCTACGACACCGCGCTCAACACGGCCATCGAGAACATAGACCGCATCCGGGACACGGCCGACGCCCACAACCGGCTCTTCCTGATCGAGGTGATGGGCCAGGACGCGGGCTTCATCGCGCTGGGCTGCGGGATCGGCGGCGGGGCCGAGCTGGTGCTCATCCCCGAGACGCTCACCCGGATGGCCTCGGTCAAGGAGCGCATCCTCTCGCTCATGGTGAGCCAGCTCCGCTCCTCCATCGTGGTCGTCGCCGAGGGCGAGGAGATGGGCGGGGCCGTCAAGATCGCCGAGGCGCTCCGGGCCGACGCCGCCTTCGACTCCATTGACCTGCGCGTCTGCATCCTCGGCCACGTCCAGCGCGGCGGCTCGCCGACGGCGCGCGACCGCGTCCTCGCCAGCCGCCTCGGCTCGGCCGCCGTCGAGGCCCTCCTCGAAGGGCACGACAATGTCATGGTCGGCCTCGTCAACGGCACCGTCAAGCTGACCCCGCTGCGCCAGGTGTGCGACCGCAAAAAGCAAATTGACTACGACCTCCTCAACCTGAGCACGCTGCTGAGCTGATGCCAGACGCCCACAAGCCGCCCATCGGCGAGGCCGAGGGGAAGAAGCGCGCCGTCGAGCAGATGTTCGACGCGATCGCGCCGCGTTACGACCTGCTCAACCGCGTCCTCTCGCTCGGCACCGACGTGCGGTGGCGGAGGCAGGCGGTGAAGATGGCCGGGGCAGCCCTTGATCGTCCGCCGCGCCGCATCCTCGACGTGGCGACGGGCACGGCCGACCTCGCCGTCGAGGCCCTCAAGCTCGGGCCGAAGGAGGTCGTCGGGGTGGACATCGCCGAGGCGATGCTGGCGCTCGGGCGGGCCAAGCTCCGCGCGCGCGGCCTCGGCCACCGGATCGCGCTCCAGCGCGGCGACGCCGAACATCTGGAGTTCGAGGACGGTGCGTTCGACCTCGCGCTCGTCGCCTTTGGGGTGCGCAACTTCGAGGACCTCGGGCGCGGGCTGCGCGAGCTGCGCCGCGTGCTCCGCCCCGGCGGCGCGCTCGTGGTGCTCGAGTTCAGCCTCCCCCGCGCCTTCCCGATGCGCCAGCTCTACGGGTTCTACTCCAGCCACATCCTCCCGCGCATAGGCCGCGCCGTCAGCGGCGACAGCGGGGCCTACGACTACCTCCCTGCCTCCATCCGCGCTTTCCCCGACGGCGCGGACTTCTTGAGGGAGATGGAACGTGCCGGCTTCGGTGACCTGAAGGAGCAGCGCCTCACCTTCGGCGTCGCCTCGCTCTACCGGGGCATGGCGAACGGGAGAGGATAGAGAGTGGGAGGTTGAAGGGAGAGAACCCGACTCCGGCCTAAACGTATTCGTCAAGAACTGCCCCTCCCCACGCTCCACCTCCGCATGATCGTCGTCATGAACGAACGGGCCTCGGCGGCCCAGACCCAGGCCGTCACCGAGCGCCTCGAAGCCTACGGGTTCGAGGTCACGCCCGTGGCTGGCGCGCGGCAGACCGTGCTCGCGGCCGTCGGCGTGCAGCCGGACTTCGACGTGCGCCACCTCCAGGTGCTCGACGGCGTGGCGAAGGTGGTCCGCGTTACGAGCCCGTACAAGTTCGCCGGGCGGGAGTGGCAGGAGGAGGACACTGTCATTGACGTCAAGGGCGTCCGGGTTGGGGGCGACGAGATCGTGGTGATGGCCGGGCCGTGCTCGGTCGAGAGCGAGGAGCAGCTCGAGGCGGCGGCGGCGGCGGTGGCGGCCGAGGGGGCGACGTTCCTGCGCGGCGGGGCGTTCAAGCCGCGCAGCTCGCCCTACGCCTTCCAGGGCCTCGGCGAAGAGGGCCTCCGGCTCCTCCGCTCCGTCGCCGAGCGCCACGGCCTCCGCGTGATCACCGAGGTGATGACCCCGTCGCAGGTGGACCTCGTCGGGCAGCACGCCGACGTGTTCCAGATCGGCGCGCGCAACATGCAGAACACCGACCTGCTCCGGGCCGTCGGGCGGACCGAGACGCCGGTCTTCCTCAAACGAGGATTGGCTGCCACGATTAAGGATTGGCTTTTGAGCGCCGAATATGTAATGGCAAGCGGGAACCCGCACGTGATCCTATGCGAGCGCGGCATCCGCACCTTCGAGACCGCGACCCGCAACACCCTCGACCTCTCAGCCGTGCCCGTGGTGAAGAGCCAGAGCCACCTCCCCGTCTTCGTAGACCCGAGCCACGCCGCCGGGCTGCGCGGCCTCGTGCTGCCGCTGGCGCGGGCGGCCGTCGCCGTCGGGGCGGACGGCCTGCTCGTCGAGGTCCACCCGGACCCGCCGCGGGCGCTCTCCGACGGCCCGCAGTCGCTCCACTTCGGCGAGTTCTCCGAGCTGATGCGCCAGCTCCGCCGTGTGGCCGCGGCCGTCGGCCGGCCGGTGCAGGCGGCGCGCGAAGCCTCGCCCCACGAAGCCGAAGCCTTGCCTCACGAAACCTCGGTGTAGCCCGAGGCAGAGCCTCGCCCCGGCATAGGCTTTGCGCTATTGTCAGCAGTACCGTCTCCTCATCACCCCGATTTTCACCTCTCAAGCTAGGCTAGACTATGTGCGGCATCGTTGGATACATCGGCGAGCGCGAGGCCAGTGACCTCCTCGTCACCGGGCTGAAGCGGCTCGAATACCGCGGCTACGACTCGGCCGGCATCGCGGTCCTCAACGGCACCGTCAAGGTCCGCAAGAAAGAGGGCAAGGTCAGCGAGCTAGAGGGCGTCCTCGAGGCGCAGCCCGTCGAGGGGACCGTCGGGATGGGGCACACGCGGTGGGCCACCCACGGCGCGCCGAGCGACGCGAACGCCCACCCGCACACGGCCGACAACGGCCGCTTCGCCATCATCCACAACGGGATCATCGAGAACTACGCCGCTCTCAAGAAGCGCCTCCTCGAAAAAGGCTACACCTTCGAGAGCGAGACCGACACCGAGGTCCTCGCCCACTTCATCGCTGACGTGCAGAAGGAGGCCAACCTCCCGTTCGCCGAGGCGGTCCGGCAGGCGCTCACGCAGGTGGACGGGGCCTACGGCCTCGTGGCCGTCTCCGAGGACGAGCCGGACATGCTCGTGGTGGCGCGCAACGGCAGCCCGCTGCTGCTCGGGATCGGTGAGGGCGAGCACTTCGTCGGCTCCGACGCCAGCCCGTTCATCGAATACACCCGCAACGTGGTCTACCTCAACGACGGCGAGATGGCCGTCGTCCGCCGGAACAGCTACGACGTCTACAAGATCGACGGCGCGCCCGTCTCGAAAGAGGTCCACGCGCTCGAATGGAACCTGGAGGAGATCGAGAAAGGAGGCTACGAACACTTTATGCTCAAGGAGATCATGGAGCAGCCCGAGGTCCTCGAGAACGCGATGCGCGGGCGCGTCCGGCTCGAAGACAACCAGATCCGGCTCGGCGGCCTCCAGGACGTGATGCCCCAGCTCGTCGGGGCCGGGCGCATCATCATCTGCGCCTGCGGCACGAGCTGGCACGCCGCGCTCGTCGGCGAGTACCTGATCGAGAAGCACGCCCGCATCCCGGTCGAGGTCGAGTACGCCTCCGAGTTCCGCTACCGCGACCCGATCCTCCAGGAGGGCGATGTGGTCCTCGTGATCTCACAGTCGGGCGAGACGGCCGACACGCTCGCCGCCGTGCGCCAGGCGCAGGAGGCCGGCATCCTGACGCTCGGCGTCTGCAACACCGTCGGGAGCACCATCGCCCGTGAGACCGACGCCGGGGTTTACCTCCACGCCGGCCCCGAGATCGGGGTGGCGAGCACCAAGGCGTTCACCGCCCAGGTCGCCGTCCTCACGATGATCGCCCTCGCCGTCGGCAAAGCCCGCGGCACGGTCGACGACGAGGAGCTCGGGACCTTCCTCCACGCCCTCGCCGCGATCCCGGACCAGATCAGGAGCGTGCTCGCGCAGAGCGACAAGGTCGAGGCGCTCGCGCACGAGTACCGCCTCGCCGACAACTTCCTCTACCTCGGGCGCGGGTGCAACTTCCCCGTCGCCCTCGAGGGCGCGCTCAAGCTCAAGGAGATCTCCTACATCCACGCCGAGGGCTACCCGGCGGCCGAGATGAAGCACGGCCCCATCGCGCTGATCGACCGCTTCATGCCCGTCGTCGTGATCGCGATGAAGGACGCGACCTACGACAAGGTGGTCTCGAACATCGAGGAGGTGGTTGCCCGCGACGGGGCCGTGATCGCCATCACCGAGGAGGGCAACGACGAGCTTGACGCGCTGTGCAAGGTGGTGCTCCAGGTGCCGCGCTCGCTCGAATGCCTGGAGCCGCTGCTGACGGTCGTCCCGCTCCAGCTGCTCGCCTACTACGTCGCGGTCATGCGCGAGTGCAACGTGGACCAGCCGCGCAACCTCGCCAAGAGCGTCACGGTGGAGTAGGCGGCACTGTGCGACTACGCGTCGCCCCGGCACCTGCGACAGGCAGGTGTCGGGGCGACGATTGTTCAGCCGTGCGTGCGGCCGACTGTTACCGGAGGACAGTCACGCGCCGTGCCGCCGCAAAGGCACCGGCCTGGATGCGGTAGACGTAGACCCCTGCCGCTAGCCCAGAGGCGTCGAAGATGGCCTGGTGCCGACCGGCCTCGATCCGCTCATCGACCAGCACCGCCACCTCGCGCCCGAGCAGGTCGTAGACCGACAGGCGCACCGAGGCGGCCTCCGGCAGCGCGTAGCGGATCGCCGTGGTCGAGGTGAACGGGTTCGGCGCAGCCCCTTCCAGCGCGTAGGCCTCGGGCACGCTCTGAACCGACGCGGCCAGCCCCTCCACGAAGTCGGCGTCGGTGCCCCACGCCGCGACCGGCTCGCCTGCCTGCCGGCTGCCGGTAGGCGCTTTCGTCCAGGCGAAGCTGCTGCTGCTCGTGCTCGTCGCGGGGAAGGAGCCGACGTAGCAGGTGTGGGTGTAGGTGCCGGGCGGCGCGTTGGCCGGGACGGCCTGCCGGAGGGTGCGCGTGAGCGAGGCCCCGGGGGCGAGGGTGAGCCGGCGCGGCCCGACGGTGCGGCTCGCCGGTCCGGTGACACCGGCCCAGGCGTCGAATGTCTGCAGGCTGGAGCCGGAGTTCGTGATAGAGACCGTGTACGAATACCGTCCGCCACTGGAGGCGAGGGTAATGGGCGGGTTCGTGGGTGTACAAGCAATGGTAAGACCGCTGCCACCACCTGCACCAGCCCCATTGACTAGGCGGAATATCTCGATGTCGTCCACGTAGATTCCTTCGCTGGGAAGAGCGTAAGGGCTGTGGTTAGCATAGCCGAGGAACCGAAGCGTGAACGGGATGTCGGCGAAGGGCGTCAGGTCGGCCACCTCGCGTACCCACTCGAACTGCGCCCCGTCGAAGACCGGCTGGCCGAGGTACGTACTCTGGACGGGGAAGTCCTCGGCCGGATGCGTCCGTCGCGTCGGGAAGTTGAGCCGTTGGGTCACGGGGAGGTCCACCGCACGGGCGATGGCGAGCGAGTTGCGGGCCTTGATCTGCCACTTCGCCCAGAACGAAACGTAGTACGGCCCAGGGCCTACGAGCGAGACCTGGGTCGTTATTTCGCTGGTGCCACCCCTGGTCATAAAGCCGTTGGGGCTATCGGTAAAGGCGCTCGGGGGCGAGTGGGCGTCAGATGTGAGGGCCCAGGTATTATTGTTGGGAACGGGGGGAGGGGGACAGAAGAGGACACCCAGACACCAGTCCTCCAGCGAGGTGCCGTCCCAGGCGTAGAGCACCTCCGGCGTGCCTACCGCGAGGTCGGGCAACAGCCGCGTCCTCGCCACCGTCGGCGCATAGCCGATCTCCAAGCGCAGGTCGTCCGAGACTCCGAGAGGGCGGGAGGCTGAGGCCGAGAGGGGGAATGGGCCTACCGTCGTCGTCGCGCCTGGGGCGAGCGTGACGGGCGCGCTCCACGCAGTGCTTACCGCAAGGTCCGAGGCGGTGCTGTGGAGGCGGAACTGCACGCCCTGGGCGGGCGCGCCGCCGTCATTCTGCACGCGGACGGTGACCTGCCCGGCCTCGCCGGGGTCGAGGTGGCCGTTCGCTCCTGCGCCCACGTCGGTTACGGTGAAGTCGAGCGGAGCGACGAACGCGCCTGCGTACCAGAGGAGGTCCAGGCCGGCGCGGACGTTCTCCCGGGCGAGCGCGGTGATGCGCGTCGTCGACGGCCAGTCCTCCTCGAACCCGATGACGAGGTCGAAGGGGTAGATGCGGGCGTGCTCATCGGTGGCGGCGAACAGCCAGTCCATGGCCGCGCCGTCGACGAAGTTCTCGGAGCCGCCGAGTGCCCCGTCGCGGTAGCCGTTCTCCTCGGCGAGCGTCTCGCTCATCCGGTCGAGCAGGGCAGCTTCCGGGGGGGCAAGGCTCTCATGCCCCCACGGGGCATAGACGAACCGACCCGCCTCGGCGCGGTAGGCGGAGTTGTGGAACGAGTGGTAGCTGAGCGAAGTGCGGAGGCGGCGGCTGTTGACGAAGGTGCGCAGCGCCTGCGTCTCTAGCTCGGAGAACGGCGCGAAGCCTCGGAAGCAGTCCAGGGATTCGTTGCCGCACGAGCTGCCGCCGAAGTTCCACCGGAAGCCGAAGTTGTGGTCCAGGTTGACTCCGAAGCGGAAGCCGTTGATGAGAGAGCGGTTCTTCTCCCACGCACCGCCCGGGGTCGAGTAGGCGAGGTTGTATTCGTAGCCGTCAGGGTTCACGATGGGGACGACGAACAGCCGTCGGTTGTCGAGCAGGTACGTCACCTCCGGGTTCGTCCCGTACTGCTCCAGGAGGTACCACATCGTATAGAGCGAGGTTGCCAGCCCAAGCGGCTCGCTGCCGTGGAGGAGGCCCATGTAGAACGTTTCAGGTTCACCCTCGTCCACGCCAGGGTTGTCCGAAAGCTCGACCATCCAGAGCGACCGCCCCTCGGACGTCTGCCCGATAGCGCTACGGGCCGTAATGAGGTGGGGGTATTGTGCTCGCATCTGATCCAGGATACCGAGCGTCTCGGTATAGGTCGGGAACCCAAACCCCGAACCGTGAATGGTGCCCTGAATGTCGTACTGCGCCCGGGCGGGGGACGCGGCGAAGAGCAGGGCGAGGACTGGGAAGAGCAGGGAATAGCGCATGGCAGATCTCAGTGAAGAGGAAGACGTTAGAAGTTCCAATGTAGACCGTTGCCGTAGCGAGCGAGGGAGCCTGCTGACGATATGACTGAATCGTTACCACGGCGTGAACTGTTGCTCCGGCCTAGCGCGGAGCGACGGGAACCAGCCGCGCACCCTCGCCAAGAGCGCGACCGTCGAGTAGGGGGCCACGGTTCGTACCTTTCCCGTAGGGGCGCACGACCGTGCGCCCCTACCTTTGTGTCAACCCTGCCGCCCATGATCCCCGACGAAACGCTCCGCGACATCAAGGCCCGCCACGCCGAGATCGAGCGCCTGATGGCGACGCCCGAGGTCGCCACCGACCCCCAGCAGCTCGCCGACCTCGGGCGCGAGCACGCCGGCCTCGGCGACGTCATCGTGAAGATCGACCGCGTCGAGGCGCTGCGCCAGGAGGCGGCCGACCTCCGCGAGCTGACTGTGAGCGAGGAGGGCGAGCTGGCCGCGATGGCAGCGGCCGAGCTTGCAAGCATCGAGGCGAAGCTGCCGAAAGCGGAGGAGGCGCTCCACCTCGCCCTCATCCCGAAGGACCCCGCCGACGCCAAGGACGCGATCCTCGAAATCCGCGCCGGCACCGGCGGTGACGAGGCCAGCCTCTTCACCGGCGACCTGCTCCGGCTCTACACGCGCTTCGCCGAGCGCCACGGCTGGGCCGTCGAGATGATGGACGCCACCGAAGGCGCGCAGGGCGGGTTCAAGGAGAT
>JBBSMV010000066.1:0-12290 GCA_038232975.1 Rhodothermales bacterium | reverse complement strand
GGCGTCCTCGCCGCCGGCCTCGCCGTGGAGACCGGCCTCGGCGTGGGCCTCGCCCGCCCCGTGGTCGCTGACGAGCGCGTAGCGGCCCGAGCGGAGTGCGCCCGCGGTGCTGCCGTAGGCCTCGAAGCCGAGCGCGCCGCCGCCGTCGCGGACGAGGAAGAGGCGGGGCAGCTCGACGATCCCGAGGGGCGAGAAGTCGAGGTAGTTGCCGTCGGCGGTGTGGCCGACGGCGTCGAACGCTTCGCCGTCGGCTTCGGCATAGGCCGGGGCCGTCGCGAAGGTCGCCGCGAGGGTGAGCAGCAGGAAGGCCGACCGAGGCGTCACGGCGAGGGAGCGAGGCGTCACAGTGAGGTACGGGGCGAAGCGGCGGCGAGCCTCGTCTGGCCCCGGTGGACCAGGAGCGTCTCGGCAGCGAGGCCGGCAACGACGCTGGCGAGCAGCGCGCCGGTGAAGGCGAAAGAGTGGACGGGCACGAAAGCGAAAATCCCGGCTACGAGGGCGAGCCCCCCCCCGAGCCGCCCCAGCACCCCGAGCAGCACCACCTTGTAAAAGGTCTTGCTCGGCCGGTCGCGGACGAGCCGGTACAGCCCGTAGCTCACCGCCGCGTTCACCAGCCCGATGCTCCCCCCCAAGACCAGACCGAGTGCGATGTCAGGGGGCATAACGGGCGAGGGCAGCAGCGTCGAATGCGTCGGCGAGCAGGGTGCCCAAACTACGGGAGGGCGGCTTGGAGAGGCCGGGGAGAGGCAGTGAAATCCCGTGGAAGAGGGCTTCCAAGAGCGGGAGGCTGGAAGATTAGGAGCGGAAGGGGGGAAGAAAGGAGGAGCGGAAGATTGCGGGGTTCACCGCCGAGCCATTCTCCCGCTCTTCCCCCCTTCCGCTCTTCCCCCCTCCGCTCTTGAACGCCCCTAATGATTTCGCCTCGCCGGACGATATATCCGACCAGTGCATACGGTCCCCTCCTAGATGACTCGGCTTCGCCTCCTCTGCTGCGCCCTGGCCCTGCTCCTCTCGGCAGGCGGGGCCTCGGCCCAGCAGTACCACTTCAGGACGTACACCCTGGCCGAGGGCCTCGCGCAGGCGCAGGCGTTCGCCCTCCACCAGGACCGCGCGGGCTACCTCTGGGTCGGCACCGGCGGGGGCGTCAGCCGCTTCGACGGGCTGAGCTTCCGCACCTACACCACCGCCGACGGTCTGCCCAACAACTGGGTCAACGCGATCACGGAGGACGCCGCCGGCACCCTCTGGTTCGGGACGGAACGGGGCCTCGCCGCCTTCGACGGCACCACCTTCACCAGCTACACGACCGGGGACGGCCTCAGCGGCGACTACGTCACGGCCCTCGCGCCCGCCCCCGAGGGCCGCCTCTGGGTCGGGACCCGCCGAGGGGTGAGCCTCTTCGACGGGGACGCGTTCCGCCCCGCGCACGACAGCCTGAGCAGCACCCACGTCAACGACCTCATCGTGGGCCGCGACGGGACGCTGTGGGTGGCTACCGATGCCGGGCTGGACCGGCTCGCCGACGGCCGCCTCACCCGCTACCCCACGGACCGCCACTTCCCCGGCCCTCCGACGGCCCTCACCGAAGGTCCCGACGGCGCGCTCTGGACCGGCACGACGCGCGGGCTGGTCCGCTTCGACCCGGCAGCCGAGCAGTTCACCGCCTATACGGCCGGGGACGGCCTAAGCATCAACGCCGTCTCGGACCTGGCCTACGGGCACGACGGGAGGCTGTGGGTAGGAACCAACGCGGGCGTCCGCGCCGTCGCGCCGGCGCTGCTGGAGGCCGAGGGGGACGCCGCCATGACCCTCACCACGGCCAATGGGCTGGCCGACAACAACGTCTACGCCGTGCTGGAGGACCGCGAGGGCGCGCTCTGGTTCGGCACGGACTCCGGCGTGAGCTGGTTCGGCGGCACCCGCTTCCTCGCCTACACCTCGGACGACGGTTTGGCCGGCGACGTGGTCTGGAGCGTCGCCCAGGACGCCGCCGGCCGGATGTGGGCCGGCACCGACGAGGGGCTGAGCCGCCTTGACGACAGGGGGATCACCACGTTCACGGCCGAAGACGGCCTGCTCGACAACGCCGTCCTGTGGCTACTCCCGGAGCCGGACGGCCGGATGTGGGTCGGGACGCTCCAGGGTCTCAACCGCCTCGATCCTACCGCCGACGGCGGCGTGCGCTTCACCTCGTTCGCCGACGCCGCGCCCCCGCTCCGCTCCACGGTCACGGCGCTCATGAAGGACCGGGACGGCCGCCTGTGGGTCGGGACGCGGCGGGGCGTGGTGCGGTCCGACCCGGCCGACCCGCCGGGGGAGCGCTTCACGACCTTCACCGCCGCCGACGGCCTGCTCGACAACAACGTCTCCTTTCTGCTCGAAGACACGCGGGGGCGCGTGTGGATCGGGACGCAGCACGGCCTCACGGTCTACGACGGCGCATCGTTCTCGACCCTGTCGGAGGCCGACGGGGTGCCGCCCCACGAGGTCGTCTCGCTCGTCGAGGACCGAGCGGGCAACGTCTGGTTCGGCACCCTCTACGGCGACGTCGGGCGCGTCACGCCCGGCGGCGGGGTCAGCACGTTCCGGCTCGATGGGCCGCTCGCGGGGACCTCGATCTTCCTCATGGCCCTCGGCCCCGACGGCGACCTGTGGATCGGGACGAACCGCGGCCTCGCCCGGCTCGGCCCGGCGGCCTATACCGGCACCGGCGTCCCCTCGTTCTACCTCTACGGAGCGGAGAAGGGGTTCCGGGCGCTCGAGACCAACACCCACGCCGCCGCCCTCGACGACGCCGGGCACCTCTGGTTCGGCACGACGCACGGGCTCTACCGCTACGACCCCGAGGCCGACCGGCGGCTGGCCCGCCCGCTGCTCCACCTCACCGGCCTCCGCCTCGCCTTCGAGACGCCCGACTGGAGCCTGCTGGCCGACTCCGTCCGCGCCGACGGCCTGCCGGCCGGCCTCACGCTCGGGCACGACCGCAACCACCTCACCTTCGAGTTCATCGGGCTGAACCTCTCCGCGCCGAAGGCCGTGCGCTACCGCTACCGCCTCGCCGGGCTGGAGGCCGGCTGGAGCCCGCCGATGGAAGAGCGCCGCGCCACCTACTCGAACGTCCCGCCGGGGACCTACACCTTCGAGGTGCAGGCCCGCAACGGGGACGGCGTCTGGTCCCCGGAGGGGGAGCGCTTCGCGTTCACCATCACGCCGCCGTTCTGGGAGCGCCCGTGGTTCCTCGGCCTCGTCACGGTCCTGCTCGTCGGGACCGCCGCCGGCGGGTCGCGGCTCTACAACCGCCGCCTCGTCCGCCAGCAGCGCCAGCTCGAGGCCGCCGTCGGCGAGCGCACCAGCGAGCTGCGCCGCGAGAAGGAGAAGGTCGAGGCCACCAACCGCGAGCTCGACCGCGCCCGCGAGGAGGCCCTGGCCGCGGCGCGCGCCAAGAGCGAGTTCCTCGCCACGATGAGCCACGAGATCCGCACCCCGATGAACGGCGTGATCGGGATGACCGGCCTGCTCCTGGACACCCGCCTCGGGGCCGAGCAGCGCGACTTCGTCGAGACCATCCGCGTCTCGGGCGACGCGCTGCTGACGATCATCAACGACATCCTCGACTTCTCGAAGATCGAGGCCGGCAAGGTGGACCTCGAGGAGCAGGCCTTCGACCTGCACACGGTGATCGAGGAGAGCCTGGACCTCGTGGCCCAGAGCGCCACGGAGAAAGGCTTGGAGCTGGCCTACTTCGTCGAGCCGGGCGCGCCGCCGGCCATCCTCGGCGACGTGACGCGCGTGCGGCAGATCCTCGTCAACCTCCTCTCGAACGCGGTGAAGTTCACCGACGAGGGCGAGGTCACCGTCCGCGCCCAGCTCTGCCCGGACGGCCCGCCGCTGGCCGAGGGCGCGCCCTGCGTGCTCCGCTTCTCGGTGCGCGACACCGGCATCGGGCTGACGGCCGAGCAGCAGGCGAAGCTCTTCACCGCCTTCACGCAGGCCGACGCCTCGACGACCCGGAAGTACGGCGGGACCGGCCTCGGCCTGGCGATCTCGAAGCGCCTGGCCGAGCTCATGGGCGGGACGATGGGCGTCGAGAGCGCCCCCGGCGAAGGCTCGACGTTTCACTTCTCGATCCGCGCCACGCCGGTCCCAGCCTCGGCCCAGAGGCAGACCCCGCGCGCCGACCTCCGCGGCCGGCACGTCCTCGTCGTGGACGACAACGAGACGAACCGCCGGATGCTCCTGCGCCAGCTCGAAGCGGCCGGGGCGCGCGTGCAGGCCGCCGCCTCCGCCGAGGCCGCCCTCGCCGCCGTCGCGCGCACGCCGGACTTCGACCTCGCCGTGCTCGACATGCAGATGCCGGGGCGCGACGGCCTCGCGCTCGCCCGCGACCTCCGGGACCGGGCCGAGGCGGGCGAGGCCGCCGCGTTCCCCCTCGTGATGCTCAGCTCGCTCGGCGAGCACCCGCCCGAGGCCGACGCCCTCTTCGAGGCGTGGATGACCAAGCCGGTGAAGCAGGACGTGCTCTACGCCACGCTCAGCCGGGCGCTCGGCCAGCAGCGTGCCGCGCCGGCCCGCGCCCCCGCCCTGCACGCCGGCGACGGCGCGGTCTCGCTCCGCGTGCTCCTGGCCGAGGACAACGTCGTCAACCAGAAGGTGGCCCTCCGGATGCTCGCGCGGCGCGGCGTCCGCGCCGACGTGGTCGCCACCGGGCAGGAGGCCCTCGACGCGCTCCACCGCTCGCCCTACGACCTCGTGCTGATGGACGTGCAGATGCCGGTGATGGACGGCCTCGAAGCCACCCGCCGCATCCGCGCCGAGCTTCCGGCCGAGCGGCAGCCACACATCGTCGCGATGACGGCCAACGCGATGGAGGGCGACCGCGAGCGGTGCCTCGCCGCCGGGATGGACGGCTACATCGCCAAGCCGGTCCGGCCCGAGGACCTCGCCGAGGTGGTCGGTGCCCAGGTCGCCGCCGCCGGCCCGCCCTCGCCTCCCGAATCCGCCGCCGAGCCGCCGAGCGCCACGCCTGCCGCGCCGGCCGCCGAGTCCTTTGACCGCGCCCGCGTCGAAGACTTCGCCGACGGCGACGCGGCGTTCCTCCGCGAGCTGCTCGGGACGTACCTGGCGAACACCCCGCCGCTGCTCGCCGCGATGCGGGACGCCCTCGCTGCCGGCACACCCGGCCCCATCGGCGACGCCGCGCACACGCTGAAGTCGAGCAGCCACGCCTGCGGGGCCGCCGCCGTGCAGGAGCGCGCGCAGGCACTCGAGACGTGGTGCCGCACCACGGACCTCCCGGACCTGGCGGCAGCCGCGCCGCTCGTGGCGGCCGTCGAGCGCGCCTTCGACGCCGCCCGGAGGGAGATCGAAGCCTACCTCCAGTCCCTGCCCGCAGACGCGGCGGCGGGCTGACGGACGGTGAGACGGTCGGCAGTGGGACGGTGGACGGTGGTGCCAGCCCTCGGGCGACCACATGGGATCGCCCCTACGGGTCGGCGCGGAGCGCAACGGTCTCGTTAATTTGTTGGCTTTTTTTCTCTTCCCTTCTTCCCCTCGTCAGCCGACGTGCATCTTCAGGTCGTCGCGGCGGTTCTTCTGGCGGAGCTTGCGCAGGGCCCGCTCCTTGATCTGCCGGACCCGCTCGCGCGTCAGGTCGAAGCGCTGCCCGATCTCCTCGAGCGTGAGGGCGTGCTCGCGCCCGATGCCGAAGTAGAGCCGCGTGATCTCGGCCTCGCGCGCCGGCAGCGACGAGAGCACGCGCTCGACGTCGAGCTTCAGGCTCTCGTCGACGAGGACCTCGTCCGGCGGGACCTCGTCGTCGCTCGGGAGCACGTCGAGCAGCGAGTTGTCGTCGTCCTCCCGGAAGGGCGCGTCCACCGAGAGGTGGCGGCCGGCGTGGCGGAGCGCGTCGCGGACGCGCTCGGGGTCGATCTCCAGCTCGGCCGCGAGCTCCTCGATGTTCGGGTCGCGGTCGTAGCGCTGGGCGAGGCGGGCACTCGCCTTGCGCATCTTCGAGAGCGTCCCGACGCGGTTCTGCGGGAGGCGGACCACGCGGCTCTGCTCGGCCAGGGCCTGGAGGACGGCCTGCCGGATCCACCAGACGGCGTAGGAGATGAACTTGAAGCCGCGCGTCTCGTCGAAGCGCTGCGCCGCCTTGACGAGGCCGTAGTTGCCCTCGTTGATGAGGTCGGCCAGCGTGAGGCCCTGGCCCTGGTACTTCTTGGCGACCGAGATGACGAAGCGGAGGTTGGCCCGGACGAGCGCGTGGAGCGCGCCGGTATCGCCCTCCCGGATGCGCCGCGCGAGGGCCACCTCTTCCTCGGCCGTCAGGAGCGGGATTTGCCCGATCTCCTGAAGGTAGTGGTCCAGCATCCGCTGTTGGCGGGGGACGTGCATAGCAGCTAGCGTAGCGGCGCGGGAAGGGTGAGTATACGGACTCAGCCTTACACTATCGGGGAGCAGCGTGCATGATGCGTGCTACGTGATTCGTGGCCTCGATGCTCACGCTTCGGCTGGCCTCCTCACGGATCACGCTTCACGAATCACGGATAGATTAGAAGGGACAGCCGGTGCCTCCGGTTCCCCTGCGCCGCGCCGCGGGTCGTAGATTTCGCCACCTCCTCCGCCATGCCCTTTCCCGCCCCCG
Organism: Rhodothermales bacterium; assembly: GCA_038232975.1. Taxonomy (GTDB): domain Bacteria; phylum Bacteroidota; class Rhodothermia; order Rhodothermales; family JANQRZ01; genus JANQRZ01. The sequence continues at coordinate 5,647 of JBBSMV010000066.1, read as the reverse complement.
ACCCGTTCGTGCTCGACTGCCGAGGCCGCGCGCTCGACTGCCGGCCGGGGCGCGCGCACGTCATGGGGATTTTGAACGTGACGCCGGACTCGTTCTCCGACGGTGGCCGGTTCTTCGGTCCGAACCTCGGGCTCGACGCCGCGCTCCGCCGCGCCGAGGCGATGATCGAGGAAGGAGCCGCCTTGATCGACGTCGGCGGCGAGTCGTCGCGCCCGCGCGGCGCGGTCTACGGCGACGGCGCGGGGCCGGTCGGGACCGAGGAGGAGCGGCGGCGCGTGCTCCCGGTCCTGGAGGCCCTCGCGGCGCGCTTCCCCGAGGCGCTGCTCTCGGTCGACACCTACAAGCCGGCGGTCGCCGAGGCGGCGCTCGCGGCGGGCGCGCACCTCGTCAACGACATCACCGGGCTGCGGCACGGCGACGGCACGGCGCGGGCGGCGGCACGGGCGGGCGCTCCGCTCGTGGTGATGCACGCGCTCGGGCGGCCCGGCGCGATGCCGCACGCGCATCGCTACGGCGACGTGGTGGCTGAGGTCGCGGCCTCGCTCCGGGACTCGGTGCGGGCGGCCGAGGCGGCCGGCGTGCGCGACGTGGTGACCGATCCGGGCTTCGGGTTCGGGAAGTCGGCGCGGGAGAACCTGCGGCTCGTCGGGGGTGTGGCGGCGCTCGTGGAGATCGGGCGGCCGGTGCTCGTCGGGGTCTCGCGCAAGAGCACGGTCGGCGCGGTGCTCGGCACGGCCGAGGCCCCCGCGCCCGTCGGCGAGCGGCTCTTCGGCTCACTCGGCCTCACGGCGGCGGCCGTGCTCGGCGGCGCGTCGCTCGTCCGCACCCACGACGTGCGCGAGACCGTGGAGATGCTCAAGGGCCTCGCGGCGGTTCGGGATGCGGCGGACGTGGAGGTGGGGCCATGAGGCTCGCCTTCGAGATCGGCTTCGTCCCGTTCGAGTGGAAGGACGCGCTCGACGTGCTCATCGTCTCGCTCCTCGTCTACCAGCTCTACCGGCTCATCCGGGGGACGATCGCGGTGCAGGTCTCGTTCCTCCTGCTCGGCATCTACATCGTCGACGTGCTCGTGCGGGCCGCCGGGCTGACGACGCTGCAGGCGCTCTTCGGCGCGGTCAGCGAGGTGTTCGTGATCGCGGTGATCATCCTGTTCCAGCCCGAAATCCGGCGGCTGCTCTTCATGTTCGGCCGGAACCCGCTCGTCCGGCGCTTCGTGGCGACGCCCGCGCGCGAGAAGGCCATCGAGGAGATGGTGGCCGCCGTGCGCGAGATGTCCGAGAACCGGATCGGCTCGCTGACCGTCTTCGCCCGCTCGTCGGGGCTGCGCAACTATATCGAGAGCGGGACGGCCATCAACGCCAACGTCGAGCGTGACCTCTTGACGAGCATCTTCTTCCCGAACTCGCCGCTGCACGACGGCGCGGTGATCATCGAGGACCAGAAGGTGGCCGCCGCGCGCTGCATCCTGCCGGTCTCGGACGCCCGCCGGCTCGACCCGCACCTCGGCCTGCGCCACCGCGCCGCCGTCGGCCTGACCGAGCGGACCGACGCCTTCGTGGTGGTGACGAGCGAGGAGACCGGGCGCATCTCGGTGGCCGAGGACGGCCGGATCGAGACCGACCTCTCGCCGGAGGCGCTGCACGAGCGGCTCACCGAGGCCCTCGTGCAGCGCCGCGCCGAGGAGCCGCCGCCCCCCGCCGAGGACGAGTTCGCCGAGGCGTGATTCTGGAGGACGAAAGACGGCAGAAGGCTGTCGTTACCTTTTCCAGCTTCGCCTGCCCTCTGCCCTCTGCCCTCTGCCCTCTGCCCTCTGCCCTCTGCCCACCGAACCATGCCCCGCCGCTCCTACGCTCGTCAGCGCCACGCACTCGTCGCCCTGCTCCGCGAGAAGGGGATCGCGGACGAGCGCGTGCTCCGCGCCGTGGAGGCGGTGCCGCGCCACGAGTTCGTGGACCCGGCGCTCCGGCACCGGGCCTACCACGACGCGGCCCTCCCGATCGGCCTGCACCAGACGATCTCGCAGCCGTTCACCGTCGCCTACCAGACGAGCCTGCTGAGCGTCGAGGCGGGCGACCGGGTGCTCGAGGTCGGGACCGGCAGCGGCTACCAGGCCGCGATCCTCTGCGAGCTCGGCGTGCGCGTGCTCTCGGTGGAGCGGCACGAGGAGCTCCTGGAGCGGACGCGCGCGCTGCTCGACCGGCTCGGCTACCGCGTGCTGACCCGCCTCGGCGACGGCACCCTCGGCTGGAGCGGCTCAGCCCCGTTCGACGCCATCGTGGTGACGGCCGGCGGCACGGCCATCCCCGACCCGCTGCTGGAGCAGCTTCGCCTGCCGGAGCCGGAGCGGGCGGGCGGCCGCCTCGTGATCCCCGTCGGCGAGGCGGACCGGCAGACGATGCTCCGCATCACGCGCACCGGCCCCGACACGTTCGAGCGCGAGGAGCTGATGGACTGCCGCTTCGTCCCGCTCGTCTCTGATGACGGTGGACGCTGACCTCCCGCGCTCTCCGCCTCTCCAGCCTCTCCAGCCTCTCTCTGATGAATCTCTCTACGCCGCCTACGCTCCCGGCCGACGTGCCCGCCCGACGTTCCTACTCTGGCCCGGCCGGCTGGCTCTACTGGCTCAAAGACTGGGTCGAGGGCCTGGCCGCCAAGCGCCACGCCGTCGCCCTCCTGTTCGTGCTTGCCGCGGCTGAGTCAGTTTTCTTCCCGATCCCGGTGGACGTGCTGCTGATCGCGCTCTGCGTCAGCCTCCCGCGCCGGTCGTTCTGGTTCGCGGCGGTCTGCACGGCCGGCTCGGTGCTCGGGGCCTTCGGCGGCTACGCCATCGGCTACTTCCTGTGGTACCACGGGGCGGGCGACGCCCAGACCTACAGCGGCCTGGCGCAGTTCTTCTACGACCACGTCCCCGGCTTCACCGAGGCCAACTTCGAGGCCGTCGCCGCGAAGTACCGCGAGCTCGGGTTCTGGGCCATCTTCGCCGGCGGCTTCACCCCGCTGCCGTACAAGCTGTTCACGATCACGGCGGGCATCGTCCAGCTCAACCTGGCGACCTTCTTCCTGGCCTCGCTCGTCAGCCGGGCGGCACGCTTCTTCCTCGTCGGGGCGCTCTTCTTCTTCTTCGGCCGGCCGATCAAGGCGTTCATTGACCGCTACCTCGGCTGGCTGACGATTGCCTTCGTGGTCCTGCTCGTCGGCGGCTTCGTCCTGCTGAAGTATGCACTCTAGAGCAAAGGACAGGAGGGCGGCGGGGACCCGTGGCCGGAGCATGCTCTGCCGTGCAAAACCGTCCCTCCCGCCGCCCATCCACCCACACGCCGGTTGCTCTAGCGGGGGACGAACTCAGCCCGTCGTCATGGCTCCGGCCTGATCTCGATCAGCTCGAACGGCGCGCACGCCAGCCGGTAGTTCGGCGGAATCTCCTCGCGGTTGCCCGTGAAGACGACGCGGGCACCGTCCTGCTGGAGGTCCGCCGGGAGCGCCTCGGCGTCGAGGCAGAACCGGGTGCCCGGCTCGGCGTCCGGGTAGACGACGAGGAGCGGCGCGCCGATCTCAAGCACCCGGACCACGCCGGGTGCCTCGCTGAAGTCGGGCACATCGCTGGCGTCGGGCGGGGCGTTCGAATCGGACATGGTGGTGGAGTCAGGTGCTTCCGTATCGCGGGAGGCGGCACCGGGTGGGGGCGTGGTGCAGCCGGCGAGGAGCAGGATGAGGAGGGCGAGCCAGAGCGTGGGCATCAGGTAGAGGGGGTTTGAGCGGAGAAGAGATGCGGACGGAGGCGAGCGGTCGTCGCTGCCGGCCTCGTCGGCTGCAACGACGCTAGGATACGCTTTAGCGCACGCGGGTCGCCCGGCGCGTCAGCGCGAGCTTCTCGCCCGTAGCCCAGACGACGCAAAGAGCACTCGGAAAGGCCGACCCGTCGAAGGCCAGCGGCAGCCGCTCGCCTGCGGCGACGGCACCCTCGAAGAGCGTCGCCACCGTCCGCCCAAGCGCGTCGAACGCCTGCCCACCGTCTTCCGCGCTCCGGTCCTCAGCGTTCGTCGGCCGGGACGAGGGCGAGGGTGCAGCGGCTGACGCAGACGAGGCGGCCCTCCTCATCGGAGATGCGGACCTGCCAGACCTGCGTGGTGCGCCCCGCGTGGAGGCGCTCGCCGACGGCGCGGAGCGTGCCCGCCTGCACCGGGCGGACGTGGTTGGCGTTGATCTCCAGCCCGAAGGCCACCTGCTCCGGCAGGCTCGACGCCGTGGCCGCCACGCTCGCCACGGTCTCGGCCAGGACGACGCTCGCGCCGCCGTGGAGGTAGCCGAGCGGCTGGTGGTGCTGCGGCGTCACGGGCATCGTGGCAACGGCCCGCTCGTCGCCGATCTCTTCGAAGGCGATCCCGAGGCGCTCGGCGAGGCCGGCGGTGGCGGAGAAGGAATCGGGGAGCGGCATGGGCAGGCGGCGGACAGGGACCGCAAAGTACGCCGCCCGAACAGGCCGCCGCGCCGTCGGCGGGCACGCTGCTCGGATGCGTCAGAGACTGGTCAGACCGTGGGCCAGCCCTCGGGCGAACGCCGTTCGCCCCTACGGTCACGGGGCATGACGGCGTCGGTACCTTTTCCAGCTTCCCTTGGCCCTTCCGCCCTTCCGCCCTTCCGCCCTTCCGCCCTTCCGCCCTTCCGCCCTTCCGCCCTTCTACGGCTGCTGCGGCGCGACGGGCGGCAGCGTGGCGAGCGCGACGGGCTGCAGGATCGGCTGCGCGACGTGGAGCCGGAGCCGCTCGGCCCACTGGCGGTCCAGCCGGTCCAGCCGGACGGCGAGGCCGCCGGCCTCGGCGCTCCGGCCCTGCGCCAGCAGGCAGTAGCCCAGCAGGTAGAGCGCCGGGGCGAAGTGGTGGTCACGCCGGAGCACCTCGCCGAGCGCAGCTTCGGCCTCGGCGTAGCGGAGCTGGGCGACGGCGATGCGGGCCTGGTCGAGCGCGGCGAGGGCGGCATACGGGGTCCCCTGCCGCATCGGCTCGAAGAGCGCGCTCGCCGCGGCGAAGTCGCCCTGCCGGAGGTAGTAGTGGCCGAGGGCGTAGGCGGCCGGGAAGTAGGCGGCGTCGCCGTCGAGGGCGGCGCGGTAGGCCTCGGCCGCGCGCCGGCGGTCGCCGATCTGGTCGAGCGTGGTGCCGAGCAGGAACTGGAGCGCGGGGTCGCGCGGCGCGCGCGCGGCGACGAGCCGGAGGGCTTCCTCCTGCCGGTCGCGCTCGCCGGCCCGCCAGCCCGTCTGCTGGGTCAGCGCCGTGGCGAGCGCGAGCACGCGGGCGTGCGCCTGCGCCCCGGCGCGGGCGTGGACGGCGAGTGCGTCGCGCAGCCCGTAGGGACGGGGCCGCTGGAGCCGCAGCGCCAGCGCCCGGCGCGGGTCCGCAGCGAGGCACACGTCCTCGGCGAAGAGGTCGGTCCCGGCGGCGGTGCGGCCCGAGGTGACCACGCCGAGCACGCGGCCCTGCCGGTCGAGCAGCGCGCCCCCGCTGTCGCCGGGCCGGACGCGGTTCGAGGACACCTCGATGGTCTCGCCCTCGGCGGGGTGGAGGTCCGCGTAGCGGAGGCCGACGCCGGGCTGCTGGACGCCGTCGGGCCAGCCGGCGGTGAAGGCGGGGTCGCCGGGTGCGCCGCGCTCGTG
>JBBSMV010000065.1:0-12576 GCA_038232975.1 Rhodothermales bacterium | reverse complement strand
CAAGCGCATCATGCTCTCGCGCAAAAACGTACACCGCCGCGACGCCCACCGCTGCCAGTACTGCGGCAGCCGCGACCGCCTGACGATTGACCACATCCTGCCGAAGTCGCGCGGCGGCAAGGACACGTGGGAGAACCTCGTGGCGGCGTGCGTCCCGTGCAACAACCGCAAGGGCAGCCGGACGCCGGAGGAGGCGGGGATGCCGCTGCGCCGCAAGCCCTTCCGGCCGAGCCACGTCATGTTCATCCGCGACTACATCGGCCGCCTCGACGAGCAGTGGAAGCCGTACCTGTTCCTGACGTAAGGGGCGAGGCGGGCGTGTGAGGAATTGGGGAGGGCCGGCGACAGAGCGAACGGGCTGATTCGTGATGCGTGATACGTGGGTCTGAGGTCGAGCGTGAGGCTGATTCCCGAGCTCACGTATCACGCATCACGGTCCCACGCCATGAACTTCCTCTCGAACCCGATCGTTGCCCGGCTGCTGTGGGCGCTGCCCGCCCTTTTGCTTGGCATCGCGGTCTACCTGCTCTTGGCTGGCCTCGAGCAGCGCAAGGCGGCGACGGTCGGCGTGCCGGTCGAGGCCGAGGTGCTCGGCATCAGCACGCGCGAGCGGGCCGAGATCACGCGCGGCGAGGTCCAGCTGCGCTACGTGCCGCCGGGCGAAACCGCCCCGGTCGAGCGCAGCATCGAGCTTCCGCTGACGCTCCTCAAGAGCATCGAGGCGCGGGCGATGAAGACGGTGACGGTCCGCGCGGTGCCGGGGCACGAGCAGATCGTGCTCGACCCCTACAAGCGCCCGCAGTGGATCCTCAGCCTCAGCTTCGCCGCGATGGCCCTCATCGGAGCCTTCGGCCTCGGCGTGATGGTGCGCGGCTGGAACCGCTTCCTCCGCGAGCATGGCGACCCGGCTGCGCTGGAGAATCGGGGATAAAAGGACGAGAGGCAGAGACCGCTAGAAGCCGAGGCGCTTGCGGAAGTAGGCGTAGGCCTCGTTGATGCGCTTGGTCTCCTCCTCGGCCAGCACGCGGAGCTTGACCCCGAGGCGGGCCACCTGGTCGGGGTGGTACTCACGGACACGCGCTTTGTAGGCCTGGCGCACGGTCTCCGGGGTGACCTCGCCGCTGAGGCCGAGGGTGGCTTGGTGGTGCAGGTCGAGGCTCGCGGGACCGGGCACCTCGGCGGCCGGCGGCGGGGCGGTGGCTTCGTATACGGGCCGGTGGCGGGCGCGGACGGCACGGGCGCGGCGCTCCTTGTCGAAGTACTTGGTCCGCATCCGCTCGCGGTCCCGGCCGCCCCAGTCGCGCGTGGTGCGGCCGGCGGCCTCGGCCCGCAGCCGTCGTCTGCGCAGGACGGCCACGCCGAGGCGGGCACCGACGCCCGCCACCACGGCCAGCAGAGCGAGGCCGAGGAAGACGAAGAGGACCGATTCAGACGCGGACATGACGCCCGGTAGGACGCCCCGTCGCCCGTCCGGGTTGCGGAAGAAACGCCTCTGCCCTTACGCGCGCCGGGCCGCCGCCTCGGGCCGGGCTTCCGGTCGGGGCGGGGCCGGGGGTGCCGACGGTAGGGGCGGCAGCGGCTCGAAGTGGAGGCGGCAGCGCGGCTCGTAGGCCCCTTTCGCGCCGACGAGCACTCGGTCATCGTTGGCGACGAGGCGCTGCGAGTGGTTGGCCGGCGCGCCGCAGACGACGCAGACCGCGTGCAGCTTGGTCACGAACTCGGCCACGGCCATGAGCTGCGGCACCGGCTCGAACGGCCGGCCCCGGAAGTCCTGGTCGAGGCCCGCCACGATCACGCGCCGGCCCTGCCGCGCCAGCGCCTCGCACACGCCGACGAGCTCCGGCCCGAAGAACTGCGCCTCGTCAATCCCGACGACGGCCGCCTCGCCCGCGAGCAGCAGAACCTGGTCGGCTGCCTCGACGACGACCGACGGGATCGCGTTCTCGTCGTGGGAGACCACGGCCGTCGGCGCGTAGCGGTTGTCGAGGGCGGGCTTGAAGATCTCAACACGCTGCCGGGCGATGCGGGCGCGCTTGAGGCGGCGGATCAGCTCCTCCGTCTTGCCGCTGAACATCGAGCCGCAGATGACCTCGATCCAGCCCCGGCGCTCGGCATCGGTGGGAGGGAGGACGTGGGGTTCCATGCGGGAAAGGTACGGCGGCTGGGAAAGGAGGAAAGGATAGAGGGGAGGGAAAGGAGGGAAGAACGCCAAGAAGGAGGGTTGGCTTCTTCCCCTCTTCCCCTCCTAAATCTCCTCCAGCGCTGCCGCCTCGGCCCATCCCACCGTGCCGTCGGAGAGGCGGACGGCACGCCACAGGCTATGCCTCTCGAGGCCGCGCCGCTCGGTCACGGCGAGGACCGCTCCTTCCGGCAGGTGCTCCGTGACCGGCGCGGTGCCGGACGGCGCGCTCCGCACGTCCACCCCGGCGAGGGCCACGGCGCTGGGTGCGGCCTCGGTGCGCGCCGTCAGAACGGCGGCGACGGCGACGAGGGCCGTGAGCGGGACGAGCACCACGAGCGCCCGCCGCAGCCACGGCCGCGCCGCGCGCGTCCCGAGCCGCAGGGCGACGAGGCCGAGCGCGGCGAGGTAGAGCACGAGCAGCCCGGCCGTCACCTCGCCTGCGCCGAGGCGCACCGAGAGCCACCGCGCCGCGGCCTCAGCGGGGGACGGCGGGGCCTCCGCCCGGCCGACGCGCTCGCGGACCAGCCGGAGGTTGTGCTGCACCGCCGGTTCGCGCGGGGCGAGGCGCTGCGCCCGCTCGACGTGCAGCACGGCCCGGCCGAGCTGACCGGCCCGGAGGTAGGCGCTGCCGAGGTTCAGCTCCAGCTCGGGGCTCGTCCAGCCGGTGCCGAGCGCGCCCTCGTAGGCCGCCGCCGCGCCGCCGGGGTCGCCCTCGTCCGCGAGCCGGTTGCCGAGCGCGAACAGCCGCTCGGCCTCGGCGCGTTCGGCCTGGGGCGCGAGCAGGAGGAGGGCGAGGAGGAAGAGCATCGGATCAGACCGCCTCAGCGGTAGCAGCCTCGACGGGAGCGGCCTCGGCGTCTACGGCGGCCATCAGGCGGGCGGCGCGGGCCGGGGTATCGGCCGGCGGCGGCTGGGGGTGCGGACCGAACTGGGCAGCGTCGCTCTCGCGCAGGAGACGGGCGAGGGCGTCGGCTGTCTCGGGCGTCACGCTGCGCTCGGCGAGGAGCGCGGCGAGGGCGGGGAGGGCGAGGCTGTGCGCGGCGGCCCCGAGACGGTGGGTGAGGAAGAGCCGGAGCGTGCGCTCGAGGGCGGCCCAGAACACGCGCGGCTCGCCGAGGAGGGCGGCAGCGGCCACGAGGCCGCGCTCGGCCTCGGGGAAGGCGCGGAGGCTGCGGGCCGCCGCCGAGTCCTCATCCCGGTCCCGGAGGCGGCGGGCGAGCGCAAAGGCCAGCAGCGCGAGCGCCGGAAGCCCGAACCCGGCCCAGACCCACGGCCGCGCCCAGACCGGCCGCGCCGCGCGCGCCCGCTGCCAGCGCGCCGTCGTGAGCGGACCGACGAGCGCGCCGGGATCGGCCTCGGGCGGCGCGGCCTCGGCGAGCGGGGCCGCCGGGCCGACGACGCGCAGCCGGAGCGAGTCCGACCGGAGCGTGCGGTACGCCTCCGTCTGCGGCTCGAAGTAGCTCCAGACGAGCGGCGGCAGCACGAACGTCCCGCCGGAGCGCGGCACGAGCGTGAACGTAAACGTCTTCTCCCCGCGCAGCCGATCTGCGCGCCGGGCGATCTGCTCGGCCTCGCGCGGCGGGTACTGCTCGAACTCCGCCGGGGCCTGCCAGGCCGGGGCCTCGAGCGTGGCGATGTTGCCCGTGCCCGAGAGCGTCGCCGTCACCCGGACCGGCTCGCCGACCTCGACCTCCAGGCGGTCCGCCTGCACGGCCAGCCCGAACTGCCCGACGGCCCCGCCGAACGAGGCCGGCGCACCCGGCGGCAGCGGCCGGGCCTCGACCGTCACGCGCGGGGCCGTGAGCGTCTCCCGCTCGAAGCGCGCGCCGAAGAGGCTGCCGAACACGCCTGACCCGCCGGACCGCGTCGCCCGCAGCACGTCAATCTCGATGTCGAGCGAGTCCACGGCGAGCGGGCCGGTGCGCGTCGGGAAGACGGCCATCCGCTTGACGGGGGCGACCTCGAAGGTGCGCCCGCCGATGGTCTCGGTGCGCGTGCCGAGGAAGGGGTCGAGCTCCAGCTCCTCGCGCCAGAACCCGTCGGCGTCCCACGCGCTCGCGATCCGGCTGTTGCGCGGCTGCACGCCAGCCTCGAAGTAGAGCAGGTAGTCCACGACCACCTGCTCGCCGAGAAACGCCGTACCCGCCGACGGCTCGGCGCGGAGGAAGAGGTTGGGCGCGCCGCCGTCGCCGAAGGCGGGGCGGGGCGAAGCCGTGGGGCCGGGACTCCAGAGCGAGGCCGACGGGCGCTGCGCCTGGGCGACGACCTGGACCGTCACGGGGGAGGTGGTGTAGGCGCGCCCGTCGAGGCGCAGCGTCGTCTCGCCGAGGTAGACCGTGCCGGTGCCGAGCGGGCGGTACTGCCACTGGAGCCGGAGCCGCTGCCGCGTCTGCCCGTTGCGGACCGAGACGTCCCAGCTCTGGACGGGGGCAGTCTGGACGGCGGTGAGGCCGCGCGTCGTCGGGGCCGTGACGGGGCCGAGGTCGCGGAAGTCGCCGCTGGCCTCGACGGTGTAGAGGAGCACCTCGCCGTCGCCCATCGTGGTCTTGTCCACGTAGGCGTGAACTGTGACCTGCGCCACCGCCGTCGGCACCAGCACGAGAAGGCCCAGCAGCCCCAGCAGAACCCAGAGGACCTGCTGCCCACTCGCCATTCGCCACTTGCCACTCGCCATCTCCCTCACCAGTCTTTTTCGACGTAGCGGGGGCGGGCGCGGCGGCGCTGCACGTCGCGGAGCAGCTCCAGCTCGTCGGTCTGGAGCGCGCGCAGGATGCGCTCGGCCTCGTCGCGGCTCATCTGGCCCGGCTGCACCTCGGCCGGCGTCGCGGTGCCACCGCCGCCCTGCGGATCGTCCGGCGGCTCGTCGCTCTCGGCTCCGGCCTCCCCCTCGTCCTGCGGCGGCTCGTCCTCGGGCGGTTGCTGCTCGCCGGGCTGCTGCCCGCCGTCCTGCTCGCCCTCCGAGTCGGTGCCGCTTTGCTGCTCGCCCTCGCCGGGCTGCTGCTCGTCGGCGTCGTCCTGCTCGTGCTGGCTGCCGGTACCCTCGTTCCGCTCGCGGATTTTCTCCAGCAGCGCCCGGAGCTTCGCGTTCGCCGGATCGAGCGCGAGGCCGGCCTCGGCGGCAGCCTCGGCCTGCGGGTTCTCTCCGCCGATGTAGTGCTGCGCGGCGGTGTGGTAATAGTCCGCCACCGACTGCGCCCTGGCCGGAGATGCCACGAAGCAAAGCACGCCGAGCAAACAGGCAACCGTAGGGGCGACCCATGTGGTCGCCCTGCGCCGGGCAGGTACGAGGTCCGTCCGTGCGAAGGCGGAGCTGGGAAGAGGCGAGAGGCGGATCATGGCTGAGGGCCTTCGTCAATCTCGGTGACCGTGCCGAGGCGGTCGAGGAAGTCGCCGTAGGCCCCGACGGTCGAGTCGGCGGCGAGGCCGCGCCGCATCACGTCGAGCGCCGCGCGGTACTGCCGCGCCGCGACGAGCGCGTCGGCCTCGGCCTTGACGGCCTGCGCGAACGGCGACGGCTGGACGGTCTCGGACTCCGGCTCCTGGGGCCGGTCCTGTTGAAGCTGCCGTTTGAGGTACTCGTAGTTGAACTTCGCGTCGGCGTGGCCCGGCTCGGCGAGGAGCGCCTGCCGGTAGAACCCGAGGGCGGCGTCGAAGTTTTGCTGCCGGGCGGCGGCGTTGCCCGCGTTGTAGGCCGCCCGCGCCCGGCCCTCGGCGGTGAGCGCCGCGCCGAGCGACGCCTCGAACGCCGTCTGCGCCCCGGCAAAGTCCTCCTGCTCGTAGAGCGCGCAGCCGAGGTTGTTGTACAGGTCCGCCCGGACCGCCCCGGCCTCGCTGCGGTCCACTCCCTCGCGGTAGAGCGCGTCGGCCGTCTCAAAGTCGCCCTCGGCGTAGGCTTCATTCCCACGGTGCCCTTCCCGCGCCCCGGCAGGCACGGTGAAGAGGAAGAGGGCGAGGAGCGCGCGGTGCATCGGGGGAATGGAGGGAATGGAGGGACTGGAGGGAATGGAGGGAATGGGAAAAAGGCCAACAAGTTACCGCGCCGACGTGCTGTTCTCGGCCTTCTACCCACGGCCTTCTACCCACGGCCTTCTACCCACGGCCTCTGCCTACTGCTCTCGGACGAAGGGCGGCGACGAAGCGCTCGGCGACGAGCAGCAGCAGGGCGAAGGCGAGCGGCCACTGGAACTGCTCGGCCCACGTCTCGAACGCCTCGCTGGCGACCGGGCCGCGGTCTAAACGGGCGAAGGCATCGGTTATTTCCGGCAGGTCGCTCGCGCTGCGGCCGATCCGGTAGTACGCGCCGCCCTCCACGAGGTCGCGGAGCGAGGCTTCGTCGAGACGGCTCTCCACGGTCTGCCCGGTGCGGTCGGTCTTGTAGCCGGCCAGCCGGTTCTGCCGGTAGACCGGGATCGGCGCGCCCTCGGTCTCGCCGACGCCCGCCGCGAACACGGCGACGCCTTCGTCCTCGAGCGCGGCGAGGGCCGGGCGGAAGCCGCCGGCGTGGTTCTCGCCGTCGGAGACGATCAGCAGCGCCCGGGCGCGCGCCTCACCGCCGCCGTCCGGATTCCCGTCGGCCACGTCGAACGCCTGCGCGGCGACGCGGAGGGCTTCGCCGAAATCGGTGCCCTGCGTCGGGATCAGCGACGGCTCGGCGGCGTCGAGGAAGAGGCGGACGGCCCCGAAGTCGGAGGTGAGCGGGCACTGCAAGAACGCCTCGCCCGCGAACACCACGAGGCCGACCCGGCTCCCGGCGAGGCCGGCGAGGAGGTGCTCGATCTCGTACTTCGCCTTGTCCAGCCGGCTCGGGGCCACGTCCTCGGCGTGCATCGACTCGGAGACGTCGAGCGCGACGATCACGTCGAGGCCCTCCTGCCGGACCTCGCGGAGCTGCGTCCCGTAGCGCGGCCCGCCGAGCGCCACGGCGGTCCCGAGCACGGCCGCCACGACGAGCGCTGCCTGCCACCGCCGCCGCCGGGCTACCGAGTCGGCGAAGGCGTCCGACGGTCCAGCAAAGCGGCGGAGCGCCTCGCGCCGCCGCGCCGATGCCCACGCGAAGAGCGCCGCCGCAACGGGCACGGCGACGAGCGCGAGCAGCCAGCCGGGATGAGACCAGGTCATCGGTGGGGAATGGAGGGAATGGAGGGAAAAAGACCACCAAGATACCGAGATGTCGCGTCCGGCACCCGTAGGGGCGAAGCATGCTTCGTCCGAGGAGTGGCACCACGTCCACGGACCTACCAGCTCACGGTATCCTTCGCAGGCGCGTGGTGGAGAGGAAGATTTCGAGCAGGAGGAGGCCGAAGGCGGGCCAGAGGAACAGGGCGAAGCGCTCGTCCACGTCGAGGTAGCTCGTCTCCTCGACCTCCGTGGTTTCGAGGTCGGAGATTTCGTCGTAGATCGCGGCGAGGGCCTCGCGGTCGGTGGCGCGGAAGTAGCGCCCGCCGGTCCTCTCGGCGACGGTGGTGAGCATGGCCTCGTCGATCTGCGCGGACTGCGGCAGGAGGCGGCGCATCGCCTCGGGGATGCGCCGCCCGAAGGCGTCGAGGCCGTCGGAGCCGACGCCGATGGCGTAGACCTTCACGCCGAGCGCCTCGGCTACGTCGGCGGCGGTGGCGGGGTCCACCTCGCCGCGGTTGTTCTGCCCGTCGGTGAGCAGGATGATGACCTTGCTCTCGGCCTCGGAGTCGCGCAGCCGCGCCGTCGCCGTGGCGAGCGCCGTGCCGATGGCGGTGCCGTCCTCGATCAGGCCCATCTGTACGCTGCGCAGCATCTGCTTGAGGAAACCGTAGTCGAGCGTGAGCGGGGCCTGCGTGTAGGCCTGCGCGGCGAAGACGATCAGCCCGATCCGGTCCGAGACGCGCCCGTCGATGAACTGCGCGGCCACTTCCTTCGCCGCCTCGAAGCGGTTGGGCAGGAAGTCCTCGGCCTTCATCGAGGTCGAGAGGTCGAGGACCAGCACGATGTCGATCCCTTCGGCGGTACGCTCGTGGACCACGTCGCGGACCTGCGGCCGGGCCAGCGCGAGGACGCCGAGCGTGAGCGCGCCGAGGCGCAGGGCGAGGGGCAAGGCGCGCAGCCGGACCCACAGCGTCGGCGCGACGGCCTCGGCGGCGGAGGTGTCGGAGAAGAAGAGGCTCGCCGGGCGGCGGTGCGCGCGCCGCCACTCCCACCACCCGAGCACGGGCACAGCGAGGAGCAGCAGGAGGAAGTAGGGCGCGGCGAAGATCATCGGTCCTGCGAGCCTATGGAACCGCCGTGTGTAGGGGCAGACCCGCGTGTCTGCCCGGTCTCGCGTGTCTGCCCGGCCCTGTGCGTTTGCCAGCCGTTGGGCGAACACACGGGTTCGCCCCTACGTCCGTTCAAACGGTCCGGGTGGCCCGTCATTGCCTCTGCGCCCGAACAGCCGCGACGAGCGCCGGCAGCACCTCGCCCGAGCGCCCGAGCACGACCTCGCTCATCTCGCCGGCCAGCGCGCTGCGCTCGACGTTGACCTCGGCGACGTAGGCCCCAGCCTCTTTCGCCACGAGCGGCAGCCCGGCCGCCGGGTAGACCACGGCGCTCGTCCCGACCGAGAGGAACACGTCGGCCCGGCAGGCGGCCTCGGCGGCGCGCTCCATCGCGCCCTCGGGCAGCATCTCACCGAACCACACCACGTCCGGCCGCAGCAGCCCGCCGCAGGCCCGGCACCGCGCCTCGTCGCCGGTCTCGATGGCAGTGAGCGCCTCCGGCGTCGCCGCCTCGCCGCAGTCGGCGCAGGTGCTCCGGGTCAGGTTGCCGTGGAGCTCGACGATTTCCCGGCTCCCGGCGCGGCGGTGGAGGTCGTCCACGTTCTGCGTGGCGAGCAGGAAGTGCGGGACGATTCGTTCCAGCTCGGCGAGCGCCGCGTGGCCGGGGTTCGGCTGCACGTCCTCGACGACGGCGCGGCGGTGGGCGTACCAGCCCTGCACGAGGACCGGGTTGCGGAGGAACGCCTCGATGTTCGCCAGCTCCTCAGGGCGGAACTGCTGCCACAGGCCGCCGGGGTCGCGGAAGGTCGGGACGCCGCTCTCGGCCGAGATGCCGGCCCCGGTGAGGACCGCCACGCGCTCGGCACGGGCAAGCGCCTGCACGAGGGTGTCGCTGAAGGGCGGCATGGAGGGAGTGGAGGGAGGGGAAAAAAGAAAGCCAAGTTACCGAGACTGTCGCGCTCCGTGCCTACCGTCCACGGTCTACGGTCTACCGTCCACCGCCTGCTGTTCACTGTCCACCGTCTCCGGGGCGAGGGCGTCCTCGATGGCGGCGACGGCTTCGTGCGCTCTGGCGAGCGCCGTCTCGTGCATGTCTGCCGCCGGCTGCACCTCGGCGAACTTGGCGAGGTCGGCCAGGTGCAGGACCGAGGCGAGATATGTGCGGGCCTCGTCGGGCACCTCGTCCGGGCGGCCGGCGAGGGCGGCGGCCAGCTCGCCCGTCGTCTGCTCGCGCGCGGGGATACCGAGCGTGCGCGCGAGATACGTCCTGAGCGCGTCCGAGAGCTCGACGTAGAACGGCTTGACCGCCTCCGGCGAGCGCGGCAGCGCGCCAGCGAGCGCGCCGAGGCGGAGGGTGATCTCCTCGTGTGGCGGCAGCGCCGACGTAGGAGCGGGGCGGTACCGCCGCCGCCGGAACCACCACAGCCCGGCTGCCACCGCCAGGACGAGGAGCGCGGCCAGCAGCCACGGTCCCCACGCGCGCGGGAACTCGGCCAGCGGCGCGAGGCCCTTCGGCTCGGCGGCGTCCTCGGGCACGAGCGAGCGGACGCCGACGGGTGCCGCCGGCGCAGCGATGACCGTCGTGTCGGCCCCGCGCACGAGGCGGACCGCCACCGGCCCGACGAGCGCCGAGTCGAGCGCGAACGTCGCGGCCTCGAACACGGCGCTGTCCAGCCGCACGGCCCCGCGCTCGGCCGGGGGCAGGCGGCGGACGCTGAGCAGCTCGGCCTCGCCCGCGCGGAGCGGCGCGTCCACCGCCGCCGCCGCGCCGGACGGCTCGGGGAAGACGACCTGCACGCCCGGCGCGTGCTCGACGGCCACGGCGACGCCGAAGCGCTCGCCGACCGTCACGCTGTCGGCCAGGACGTGGAGGCGGACCGTCTGCGCCGAGGCAGGGCCAGTCAGCAGAAGCAGAAGCACGCCCGTAGGGGCGCAGCATGCTGCGCCCCTACGCCACCGCCAGAACGGAACGCCGAGCCTCGCCATCACGCCGCCCGGTTGCGCATCCGGAAAAAACCGATGAGCGGCTCGACGTAGTCCTCGTTGGTCTGCACCTGCACCGTGTCCACGCGGGCGCTCCGCAGCGCGGCCTCGATCTCCGCCTGCCGCGCCTCGACCTGCCGGGCGAAGGCCGCGCGCGCAGCCCGGCTGCCCGTGTCCACGAGCACCGGCCGCCCCGATTCGGCATCGCGCAGCGTCAGCAGCCCGACGTTCGGCAGCGCGACCTCGCGTGGGTCCCGGAGGTGGACGGCGACGACGTCGTGCCGGGCGGCGAGCGCCCGCAGCTTGCGCTCGTAGCCGCGGTCGAAGAAGTCGCTGACGAGCACCACGATGGTGCGGCGGCGCAGGACGTGGAGCAGGTGGTCGAGCGCGGCCGTTATCCGGGTGCCGCCGGCCTGCGGCGCGTGGGCGAACACGTCGCGGACGAGCCGGAGCGCGTGGCGGCGGCCCTTCTTGGGCGGGACGAAGCGCTCGACGCGGTCCGAGAACAGCAGCAGCCCGACCTTGTCGTTGTTGCGCACGGCGCTGAAGGCGAGCACCGCCCCGATCTCGGCGGCCACCTCGCGCTTCTCGACGCCGCCCGTCCCGAAGCGCTCGCTCGCCGAGACGTCGACGGCGAGCACGAGGGTCTGCTCGCGCTCCTCCTCGTAGAGCTTCACGAACGTCTCGCCGGTGCGCGCCGACACGTTCCAGTCGATCGTCCGCACGTCGTCGCCGATCTGGTAGGGGCGGACCTCGGAGAACTCGATCCCGCGGCCCTTGAACGCCGAGTGGTACTCGCCGCCGAAGACGTCGTTGACGAGGCCCTTCGTGCGGATTTCGAGGCGGCGGATTTTGCTGAACAGCTCGCGGGGGATCAAGCGAGTTTCGAGGGGCGAGTGGCGAATGTCGAACGGAGCGGCGAGACCCCGCCGTATTTTGACGAAGATACCCTCCGCGCTCTCGTCCTGATCCGCTATGCCTGTCCGCTTCGCCGTCCTCGTCTTCCCCGGCTCCAACTGCGACCACGACGCCTACCACGCCGCCAAGCACGTCATGGGGCAGGAGGCCCGCTTCGTCTGGCACAAGGAGGCGTCCCTCGGCGAGGCCGACGTGGTCGTCATCCCCGGCGGGTTCTCCTACGGTGACTACCTCCGCTCGGGGGCCATCGCCCGCTTCTCGCCGGTGATGCAGGACGTGGTCCGGTTTGCGAACGAGGGGGGCCTCGTGCTCGGCGTCTGCAACGGGTTTCAGGTGCTCTGCGAAGCCGGCCTGCTGCCGGGGGCGCTGATGCGCAACGCCTCGCTTCGCTTTGGCTGCAAAGACGTCTACCTCCGCGTCGAGAACGCCCAGACGCCGTTCACGAACGCGATGACCGAGGGGCAGTCGCTCCTGATCCCGGTCGCCCACGGCGAGGGGAACTACCACGCCGACGCCGAGACGCTCGACCGGCTCGAGGCCGAGGGCCGCGTCGTCTTCCGCTACGCCACGGCTGAGGGCGAGGTCACCGGCGCGGCCAACCCGAACGGCTCGGCGCGCGGCATCGCCGGCATCGTCAACGAGGCGGGCAACGTGCTCGGCATGATGCCGCACCCGGAGCGCTGCGTCGAGGGCCTGCTCGGCTCGGCCGACGGCGCGCTCGTCTTCCAATCCCTCATCGAGCACGTCCAGGCCGGCGTCGCCGCCTAGTCGGCATGGCTACGCTGCCGGGGTGGTGCTCCGCCGGGAGCGGAGCGCTGCCCACCCATCGACGAGGAAACACCCCGCAAGGAAGGCGCTGAGCACGATCCGGAAGAGGAGCATCAGGACCTCGACCGCCTTCTTGGGCATCACGAGCTCCAGCCCGGACGGCACCAGGGCGAACCAGCCGGGCGGCAGCGTGAGCAGCATCACCCCGACGCTCACGGCGAGGGTGAGCAGGAACAGGGGAAGCGAGCCGAAGGCCCGCCCCACCGCCCGCAGCCGCTCCCCCCAACGCCCCGCCAGCACCTGCTGCCAGGGGAGGAAGAGGGGGTAGACGAAGACGAGGTGCGTGAAGTCTATGTTCAGGATGAACACGTTCGCGGCGTGGAAAACGAGGGCCAGGACGACGAACAGGCGCAGCACGCGCACGTTGAGCACGGCGAAAAGGAACCCCACCTCGAAGACGACCGCCGTGTAGTCCATCACCTCCCACAGGAAGGGGTT
>JBBSMV010000064.1:0-12689 GCA_038232975.1 Rhodothermales bacterium | reverse complement strand
CTCCTCAAGTGGGGCTTCATCGTCGCCCTCGTCGCCATCGTCGCGGGCGTGCTCTTCGGGTTCGAGCTGGGGACCTGGTTCTCGGTGGCGATGATCGGGCTGGCCGGCGCGTCGATCCTCTACGACACGTCGAAGGTGCTCCACCACTATCCCGAGGACCGGCACGTCGCGGCGTCGCTCGAGCTCTTCGCCTCGGTGGCGCTGATGTTCTGGTACGTCCTGCGCCTGATGATGAGTCGGAACTAGCCCTGAGCGTGCGAGGCTCGCAGCGGGGGCACCTTCAGCTCCCGCTGCGGGCGTCGGCAAGCTCGACGGCGCGCCAGAGGTTGACCACGCCGCCGGTGGCCGAGAGCGTGCCGAAGTCAACCCGCTCGTCGGTGCCGGGGCGGAGCGCGGTCGTGCCCCGGTAGGACACCGCCGAGTCGAGCAGAATCTGGCGCACCTCCAGCGGGGTCAGCGCCGGGTAGTAGCTCAAGAGCAGCGCCGCGACCCCGCTCACGACGGGCGCGGCCACGCTCGTCCCGTCAGCCCGGTCCACGGCGTCGCCGGGCGCGAGCACGTCTATCTCCGCGCCCGGCGCGAAGAGGTCCACGTTGGCGGTCCCGTAGTTGCTGAACGTCGCCGCGAAGGGGTCCGCACTCCAGGTCGTCGCGCCGACCTCGAGCCAGTTGCGCGCCCGCGTGCCGTCGCCGAGCGTAGCCGTCGGGAAGTTGGCTGCCGTGTCGAGGTCGGCGGAGCTGTTGCCGGCGGCGTGGACGAGCAGGACGCCGTGCTCCTCGGCGTAGCGGACGGCGGCATCAACCGCCTCCTTGCCCGGCGAGTACGACTTGCCGAAGCTCATGTTGACGACCAGCGCGCCGTTGTCTACGGCGTAGCGGATCGCGTTGGCGATGTCCTTGTCGCGCTCGTCGCCGTTGGGCACCGCCCGGACCGGCATGATGAGCACGCTGCTGTCGGCGATGCCCTCGGTCCCGACGCCGTTGCCTCGGACGGCCGCGATCACGCCGGCCACCGAGGTGCCGTGGCCCGGGTACGGCCCGGCCACGTCGGGATTGCCGTAGCCGCGCTCGCTGAGGTCGGTCGGGTCGTCGCCGATGGTGGGGCGGGGGTCGTAGTCGGGGTTGTAGCCGTAGGCCAGCACGTTCGCCACCTGCCGGCGCTCATCGGCGACGTCCTCCGGGGTGAGGCCGTTGGCGTCGAGGTAGCTCAGCAGGCCCTTCGCCTGCTGCACCTCAGGGCTGTCGAGGAGGCCAGGTCCGAGCTGTTCAGGTGAATACGGGCCGGGGCCGAGCGCCGGGCGGAGCACGGCGAGCGCCTGCTCGGTCGCCGTCTCGATCATCTTGATCTGCGCGAGCATCCCGCCGTATTCCTCGCGCTGCGCCTTCAGCTTGTCTTCCAGCTTCTGGTAGGTGGCGTACTCCTCGCGCTCGGCGTCGGAGAGCGCGGCGGGGTCGGCGTCCCCGTAGCGGGGGCGGAGGCGGACGACCTCGCGCGTCAGCTCGTAGGTGTCGTACTGAATGTTCTCGCCGTCGGCGCTGCCGAGGAAGTTCCAGCCGTGCGTGTCGTCCACGTACCCGTTGGCGTCGTCGTCGAGGCCGTTGCCGGCGACCTCGGCGGGGTTGGTCCAGAGGCGGCCCTGCAGGTCCTCGTGCCCGGTGTCCACGCCTGAGTCGATCACGGCGACGACGACGGTGCGGCGCGGGCTGCGGCCTTCGAGCGCGCGGTAGGCTCGGGCCGCGCTGATGCCCCGGACGTTGTCGTCGGCTTCGTCGAGCATCAGCCATTCGCGCGGGGCCTCGCCCGGCAGAACCTCGGCGGCCGGCGCTTCGACGGCGACCTCGGCGACGGGGGCGGCGGGCGCGTCACTGAGTGGGGCGTTGGGGCCGGTGGCGGAGCATCCGGCGAGCGCAGCAGCGAGGAGGAGAAGCGCGAGGGGACGAGGCAAGGGCATCAGGACTGGAGGAAAGCGGAGGCGGCGGCGCTCGAAAGTAACGACGTGCACCGAACGTTCGTATGGCGCGGTCGGAACCTCCGGGCGCGCTTCTCATGTAAGGCACCGCATTTCTGGCAGCACGCTTTTTCTTCTCTCCCTTCATGACACGAGGTAATCCTATGAAAGACCGACCCATCACAACCGGCATGTTCCGCAGCAGCGAAGATGCCGACAACGCCTACCGTTCGCTCCGCGAGCGCGGCTACACCGACGACGACATCCACGTCGTCATGTCGGACAAGACCCGCAAGAAGTACTACGACCGCGATAACGTCGAGATCGAAGAGGGCAGCAAGGCGATGGAAGGAGCCGGAGCCGGGGCCGCCGTGGGCGGCACCGTCGGCGGCATCCTCGGCGCGATTGCCGCCATCGGCACGACCGCCCTCATCCCCGGCCTCGGCCTCGTCGTGGCCGGTCCGCTCGCCGGTGCCCTCGCGGGCGCAGGCGCGGGCGGTGCCGCCGGCAGCCTCGTCGGCGCGCTCGTCGGGGCCGGTATCCCCGAGGAGCACGCGAAGCACTACGAGAAGGGCCTCAAAGAGGGCGGGATCGTCATCGGGGCACATCCCCGGAACGACGAGGACCGCCGCTACCTCGGCGAGCAGTTCAAGACCTACCGCGGCGAGCAGGTCTACTCCTAGGCCGCCTCGCAGCGGGCAGTGTCAAGGGCAGGGGCCTCGTGCTCCTGCCCTTTTTATGTCGCGTTCCGCACGGCGTCAAGGGTCTCGGGCACCTCCAGGCTCGATGTGTCGCCGAGAGCTTCGCCGAGGTAGGCCGCGCGGATGAGGCGGCGCATGACCTTCGCGTTGCGCGTCTTCGGCAGCGCCGCAGCGAAGCGCACCTCGCGGGGCTTGAGCGGCTTGCCGAGGGCGTCCACGAGCCGCGCCACGAGGTCGGCCCGCAGCGCCTCCGAAGGCGCGTTCCCCTCGGCGAGGACGCAGAAGGCGACGACCTCCTGCCCCTTCACGTCGTGCGGCACGCCGACCGCCGCGCTCTCCAGCACCGCCGGGTGGGCATTGAGCACGGCCTCGACCTCGGCCGGGCCGAGCCGCTTGCCGGCGACCTTGATCGTGTCGTCGCTCCGCCCGAGGATGTACCACAGCCCGTCGCTGTCCACCGCCGCGAAGTCGCCGTGGGTCCAGAGGCCGGGGAAGCGCCGCCAGTACGAGTCGAGGTAGCGTGCCCCCGCCCGGCCGGACGGGCCGTCGCCCCAGAAGCCGCGCGTCATCCCGATCCACGGCTGCCGGATCACGAGCTCGCCGACGGCCCCGCGCACCGGCTCGCCGTGCTCGTCCACGACGTCGGCGTCCATCCCGACGACCGGGCCGGAGAACGCGCCGGGCTTGAGCGGGGTCAGGAACGTGCCGCAGACGATCCCGCCCGAAATCTCGGTCCCGCCCGAGTAGTTGAGGATCGGCTTGCTCGACCCGAGGGCGTGCTCGAAGAGCCACCGCCAGCTCTCGGGGTCCCACGGGCTGCCGGTCGAGCCGGCGGCGCGGAGGCTCGACAGGTCGTGCCGCTCGACCGGCTCGGGGCCGTGCGCCATGAGCGCGCGGATGAGTGTCGGCGAGACCCCGAGGTGCGTGACGCGGTGTCTTTCCACGAGGTCCCACAGGCGGTCGGGGCCGGGGTAGTCCGGCGCGCCGTCGAAGAGCACCATCGTCGCCGCGTTGAGGAGGGTGCCGAAGACGAGCCACGGCCCCATCATCCAGCCCATGTCGCTCATCCAGTACATCACCTCGCCGGGGCGGAGGTCCATCGGGTGGGCCATGTCCTGCGCCGCCTTGACCGGGAAGCCGCAGTGGGTGTGGACGGCCCCCTTCGGCGCGCCCGTCGTGCCGCTCGTGTAGATCAGCATCACGAGGTCCTCGGCGTCGGTCCGCTCGGTCTCGACCGAGGCGGGTTCGGCGTCGGCAAGCGCCAGCAGCTCGTCCCACGCTCGGTCGCGCCCGCGCATCATCGGGACCTCGAGGCCGGGGACGCGTTCGTAGACGAAGACGTGCTGCACGCTCGGCGCGGCGGCGAGGGCCTCGTCGGCGGTGGGCTTCATCGGGATGGCCCGGCCGCGCCGCAGCATCCCGTTGGCGACGAAGAGGGCCTTCGCGCCTCCGTCGGCGAGGCGCGTGGCGACGGCCTGCGCCCCGTAGCCCGAGAAGAGCGGCAGGATCACCCCGCCGATCTTCGCCACCGCGAGGAAGGCGACGACGAGCTCCGGCGTCATCGGCATGTAGAGGCCGACCGCGTCACCTTTGCCGATCCCGAGCGTGCGGAGCGCTGAGGCGCAGCGGCCGACCTCGCGGTGCAGCTCCCGATACGTCAGCCTCTGCACGTCGCCCTCCTCGCTCTCGAACCGGAGGGCGTCGCGCCCGGCGACCTCCGTGCCCTGCCACTTGTCGAGGAGGTTGTGGACGATGTTCATCCGCCCGCCGACGCACCACGCCGGAAGCTCGATGCCCGCCGACGTGTCGAGGATTCGGTCGTAGGGTTCGTAGAACTCGACCCCGAGGTCGTCGAGGACGGTCTCCCAGAACCGGCCCACGTCGTCGGTCGCCCACGCGAGGAGGGCGTCGTAGTCGGCGACCCCGGCGCGCTCCATGAGGCGGTGGAGATTGGTGCGCTGCGCCGGGTCGGGCCGCCACGCGACGGGCTGGCCGAAGGGAAAGGTCTCGGGCGTCTCGGGCATGATGTTTTACGTAGCGAGGTGTTGAATGGCAACCTCGAGATCAGCCCGGAGCCTCTTCCAGGCCGGTACACGCTCCAGCGGACCATGAAGGTCGAGGCGCTCAACCAGAAGCCGACGCTGCTGGGGAAAGCGTTGCTTGAAACGCTGCCGTCGCTTTCTTACGGAAATCTCGCTGGCCTCGATCAGTATTTTCTGCAAGCGCTCTTTGGGATGGCTGACAGCCTCGACCTGTGACGGGCGGGGTAGCTCTAGCGGAAGCCGGCCACGCGGGTTTTCTGCGACCTGGCGGATGGCGGCCTCGTCCAGCAACAGCCAGGACTCCAACTCCTGGACAGGGACGACGGCGACGTGGCGGACGTCGAGTTCAAGTTCGTCTATGGCGTTGCGTATCTCGTCATATCTGTGTGAGGGATCGGAGTCATCGGCGTCACGGTGAATGAAGAGCAGGTTGCTGGTCGTATGGTAGCGGAGCGCTGCCCGGCATTTGTCGATCACGCGGTGCCCGATGGGCGCGGGATAGCGGCTGAAATCCGGCGCGTTACCGCTGACCTCATCCGCTCCGCAGAGCAGGCACAGCTCCTGCAGAACCGAAACCAGCGCAGCGTCAGAAGGACCTTCGCCGATGAAGAGAAATCGGATGCGAAGCACGCGCTCAGGCAGCTAGAGGCTCCAGGGTGATCTGGGCACCGGGCGGGTGCGTCAGGTAGCTGATCACTGAGCCACGATCCACGCCGGGGTTGGTCTCTGAGACGCGCCAGGTGCCCTGCAAGGGGAGACACCGAAGCGTCGTGGCTGGCCGGCCCTGCGGCCCGCGAACCGTAACGGCCTCGGCCGAGAGCACATCGTCGGGCCGCTGGAGCTGAACGAACGCAGGTGAGTGGGTCGCGACGAGCACCTGCCTCAGCGGATTCTCCGGCCCCGGCTCCTCGTGCGGATCGACCGCTAGATCGTGCAGCAAGTCTACCATAGCCGGGATGCGGGCTGGATGGATGCCGTTCTCCGGCTCCTCCATGCAGAGGACGCCGAGGAACTGCGGGTCCCGTTCGAGCACCGCCAGGGTCAGGAAGCGTAGGGTACCGTCCGAGAGTGACCGGGCCGGCAGGTAGACCCCGGAGCGTTCCTGCACCTCAAGGGTCAAGAGCTGGCGCACGTCGTCGGTCTTCACGCTGATCCCTCGTACCGGCACCATCTCGGAGAGCCGGTTCGCCACGCGGCTGAAGACGGCCTCGCGGTGGCCGTTGCTCTGATCGGCGTCGTTAGCGAGCCGGTTCAGGGTGGCGGGAAGGTGGCCTCCGCTGGCCGTGACGTGGGGGGACGTATAGAAGCGGTCGGGGCTTCGCATGGCTGAGGGTTCGAGTGCGAGCAACCGCCAGCGTTGCATCTCCCGCCGCGCCGCCAGGATCGTCGGGGTGTTTGCCGTGTTGGAGGTCCCGATGATCGTGCGGGGCGCGGAATGGGCAGGAGCGCGGTTGGCGGGCCCCCGGCTCCCGCCATCCTGATGAATCAGGATCTCGGTAGGTCCATCGGTCGGGTATTCGGTCGAGATGAACTCAGACCCGCGCCGCTTGTTGGTCACAACAGCACTCCGAAACGCCTCGGCGGCATGAGGAAAGCGAAGGTGCTGCCGGGCTTCGCCTTGTGGGATGTAGGTGAGGCGCTCGGAGTGCAGCACGAGCTGGCTCAGCTCGCCGGGGCCTTGCTGTTCCTCGTAACCGATCTCAAGCTCATAGCGGAGAAAGGTAGAGGACGCCGTGGCCGATCTGTTGAAGTCGTCGAGTACCTGCTCATCCACAACCATTTCAGCCGCCATCTTCAGCAGGGGCGCACGTGCGCTTCCGTCCGTCCAGAACAAATCCTCCGGTTCCCAAAACAGATTGTCTGCACGCGCCCCTTCAGCGCTCGCATCACGGACCTGCATCGCCGCTTCGATAAGGCGGTGGTCCGTCAGCAGGGAAAGGAAACGAATGGCGTCGAAGATGTTCGATTTGCCGACCCCGTTAGGGCCGGCGATGCACGTGAACGGGCCGAACTCAACGTCGACGTTGAGCAGGTTCTTAAAGCCACTGACCTCGAGGCGCGTGAGCATCGTGCTGGGAGGCGAGCTGTCTGAGTGGAGAGGGGAGGCGCTGACAAGATACGAGGAGGCACCGCTCTACACTGCCGCCTACCTCTGCCAGAAGAGCATGCCGCCACGCGACGGGCTGGCCGAAGGGGAAGGTCTCGGGCGTCTCGGGCATGCTCGGGAGCCGGCAGGGTCAGAAGCCGATCTGGAAGTTGAACAAGACCTGGGTCGCCTCGGCCTCGTCGTCGAGCGGCAGGATGACATTGGCTTGGAAGCCGGCGGCGCGCGTGAGGGTCAGGTTGTAGCCGAGCAGCACCTCGCCGCTGCCATCGAGCTCGTCGAGCCGGACGAGGAGCCGGTTGCTCGCGTCGAGGTCGTAGCCGGCGGTGAGGAAGAACCCGTCGCGGTCGGGGAAGGCGTCACCCTCGGTCTGCTCGACGATGCCCTCGGCGGCAAAGAGGAGCCGCCCAAAGCGGAGGCGGGCGTCGGCCCCCATGAGCAGGCGGCCCGGCACGTCGAGGGCATCCGACATGTCGGGCGTGTCGTAGGCGAGGTTCACGCCGACGATGAGCGCGGTGCCGTCGGCGGGCTGGAGCGTGCTCTGGGCACGGGCGGCGAGGAGGAAGCCGCCGCGCTCCGCCTGGCTCGCGGCATCGCCGTCGGCCGCCCGTTTGAAGGCGGCGTTGAAGACGCCTGCCCGCAGCGCGAGGGCCTCGCCCGCGAGCGGCACCTGCACCGACGCGCCGACCTGCCGACCGGGGGCGAGGGCGCGGACCACGCGGGCGCGGTTCACGAAGTCCGTGTTTGCCGCCGAGGTCAAGAACTCGAACGAGAACGGGGCCTTGTAGCGGCCTACGAGGAACTCCGCCGCGTCGCCGGGCTGATAGCTCACGAAGGCGTCGAGGACGGCCGGTGCCCTGGCGAAGTCGGTCTGGAGCCGGTACCCGATCCCGCCGTCGAGCCGGCCGCCGATCCCGAACCGCGCCGCCGAGACGTCGAAGCGGCCCTGGTTGCCCTCGGTGTCTTCGAGCGCGATCTGCGGGACGATCTGGATGAGCGCCGTGAACCGGAGATAGTCCCGCTGGAATTGGGCGACGAGGTCGTCGTAGAGGTTCTCCTCGCTGGTGTCCGTCCGTCCTCCGGGTTCCTCGTCCTCTTCGGTGGGGCGCTCCTGGGCACGGGCAGGGAGGGCGAGTAGCAAGAGGCAGCACGCCGCAGCGAGCACCCCTCTTTGGTCGAAGAGCAGAGCCATGAGCCGGGGGTAGGGGGCGAAAAAACGCAGGGGCGACCGCGAGGCCGCCCCTGCGAAGCTACGCACGAGCCGGAAGACGAACGCGCTAGACGCGGCGCTCGGCGGCTGCGACCGGCAGGTCCTCGGGCGAGCCGATGGAGCCGCCCACGGCGGCGGCGATCATGCCGAGCAGGAGCGCGAAGAACCCGATCAGCGCGGCCCCGCCGACGTAGTCCGCCGCGTCGTCGGCGATCTCGGGCGCGTTCTCCTGAACCGAACTGACGGCCTGCGAGACCTGGCTGCGGGCCTGGTCGTACTGCTGCTCCCACTGGTTGACGGACTGCCGGGCCTCGGCCTCGGTCATGCCCGTCCGTGCGGCAACGGTCTGGATCAGCTCCTCGCGGTTCGCGCCGGTGACCGGGCCGTTGCCGCCGAAGGTGCGGTCAATGGCGTTCTCAACGTCGGCCCCGGCGTCGCCGGGGGTAGCGACAATGTCCTGGAGGAGCCGCTGCGCCTGGGACTTGATGCCGCTCAGGTCCACCTCTTGCTCGATGACGTTGGCGGCTTCGGGGGCGACGGCGGTGACGCCCTGCGCGGCCAAGTTGATGCCCTGCCCGATCAGGTGCGTCGTGCCGCTGACGATGCTGCCGACGCCGGTCGTGAGCAGGTACAGCCCGAGGAGCGTGGTGAGCGCCCACGTCACGACGCCGTGGAGCATCCCGTCGGTCTTGCGGGGCATCCCGGCGAGGCGGCCGGCCACCCAGCCGCCGATGAACAGGGCGATGAGCGCGCTGATGACGGCCCAGATGCCCTGGGCCATGCCGAACCCGGCGGCCGAGTCGTCGGGTGAGGCGAACTCGAACGTCGTCAGCCCGATGCCGAGGCCGAGTAGGTTCAGCAGGAACTGCGTGATGATGGCGACGACGGCCCCGGCGAAGATCGCGCCCCACGAGACGCGCTTGATGGCGGCCGAGAGGCGGCCGTAGTCGTGGGGACCGTGCTCGTACTCGTCGTAGATGGTGACGCTGCGGCCAGGGGCCGACGGGACGTGGTGTTCTTCGACGTGGGTGTGTTCGGTAGCCATGACGGGAAAGGGATCTGGATGAGAGAGGAGTCAGCCGTGCGGAGGAGGGAAGCGACCGCACAGACGGACGACCGCATAGCTAATGATACGGCATTTCAAGATAACGCAGTTCCGCCATGCAATAGGCGGGTCCGCCAGGTGGGAAGACAGCCTTTCTTGAATGGGGAAGAAGTTGCGGGAAATTAACCCCGTAAATATCAGATAAATAAATCTCACATTTATATGACATATCTTCAGGGCAGGCATCCGGGGAACACTTCCGGGGAACACTGAACACTTCGGGGGAACACTAGGGTAAGTTATCCCTATCACTACCCAACTCCGGCGTCTTACCCGCCAGTAGCTTCTCTTCTCTCTCTCACCTCATTCCAATCCTATGGCTACCTCTCCCTCCAGCGGGTCCTTCTCCGGCGATGCCGCGGCCAAAGCAAAGGCCAAAGCGTCCGAAGTCAAAGACGACCTCAAGGACAAGGCAACCGACCTCAAGGACAAAGCGCAGGCCGAGGCCGAGGACCGCGCCGCTAAGGGCAAGAAGAAAGCGGCCGGCGTGCTCGAGAACGTCTCCGAGGCGCTCCACGACACCGGCGATGCCCTCCGCGAGAACGACCAAGACGCCTTCGCCCGCTACGCCGACACCGCCGCCGACCAGCTCGACCAGTTCGTCGAAGGCATCCGCGACCGCAGCGTCAGCGAGCTGTTCGACGAGGCCGAGCGCTTCGCCCGGCAGGACCCCGGTCTCTTCGTCGGCGGTGCGTTCCTGCTCGGCATCTTCGGCGCGCGCTTCCTGAAAGCCTCGGCGAGCGAGGCCGGCGGCTCCAACGGCGGTTCCGGTGCCTCTCGCTCTAGCCAGTCCCGCACGTCCCGCAGCGGCCCGCCCTCCGGCGACTGGCGCGCGCCGGGGACCACTGGCCCTGGCAACCGGGCCTTCCCGGCGTCCTCGGCCACCTAAACGGAGACCACATGGCAGACTCCCCTGACAAACTCGACCCCAACGAGGCCGTGCTCATCGAGCCGAAAGGCGCGCGCCCGGCTCCGGCCACCGCGCCCGACGACCGCTCGCTCGGCGACCTCCTCGGCGAGCTAGCCGCCGAGACTACGACGCTCGTCAAGCAGGAGGTGGCCCTCGCCAAGACCGAAATCAGCCGGGAAGTGAAGGCGGCGGCGGACGAGGCGAAGACGGCAGCGGCGGACGCCGGAGCCATCGCAGCCGGCGGTGCCGTGGCCTACACCGGCCTCATCGCCGTCGTGATAGGGCTGGGCTGGCTCCTCGGCGAGCTCCTCGGCGACGCCGAGTGGCTCGGCATCCTCATCGTCGGCCTCATCGTGGCCGGCATCGGGTACATGCTCGTCCAGAGCGGGCTGAAGAAGCTCAAGAAAGACCTGGACGCCCTCAAGCGCATTGACCCGACGCCGGACCGAACCATCCAAACTCTCAAGGAGGACAAAGAATGGCTCAAAAACCAAACACCCTGAACACCGGCAAGACCCCCCGCCAGATCGAGCGCGACATTGACGAGACCCGCTCGGACATGAGCGAGACGCTCGACGCCATCAGCGACCGCTTCGACCCGAGCAACCTCAAGGATCAGGCGATGGACCAGGCGAAGGACTTCCTCTCCGGCCCCGTGGCGGACATCGGCAGCAGCCTGCTCGACACCGTCAAGCAGCACCCCGTCCCGGCCCTCGCCGCCGCGATCTCGATTGGCTGGCTCGTGGTCAAGGGCGGGGAGTCCGAGCAGGACCGCCGCTTCGAGGACGACTACCGCCGCCGCACCGGGCGCTACCCCGCCCCCGGCTACGCCAGCTACGCCCGCCGCACCGGCCGCCGCTATGACTCCGGCTACGACTACGACGCGAACGGCGACTCCGACTCGGGGCGCTCGCTCGCCGACAAGGCCGGCGACAAGGCGTCGCAGGCCAAAGATAAAGTGAGTGGCCTCGCCGACCAGGCGACGGACCGCCTTCACGACGTTGGCGACCACATGCAGGACTACCGGCGCAGCGCGTCGAACTGGCTCGAGCAGCAGCTTCACCAGAACCCGATGCTCGTCGGAGCCGTGGCCCTCGCGGCCGGCGCGCTCGTCGGCCTCAGCGTCCCCGAGACCCAGCCCGAGCACGAGCTGATGGGCCGTCAGAGCGACCGCCTCATCGAGCAGGCGAAGGACGTGGCCGACGAGAAGATCGGGCAGGCCAAGCAGGTTCTTCAGGAGACGGCCGAGGAGGCCAAGAGCAAGGCAAAGGACGTGGCCGAGACGGCGAAGCAGGAAGCCAAGAAGCAAGACCTCGACAAGGCACCGAAGGCCTTGAAGACCGGCTCGTCTTCGACGTCCGGCACGAAGCCGTCCAGCGCGCAGTCGCCGAATCCGGGGCAGTCCGGCATGGAGGCGCTGGAGGCGAAGACGAAGCAGGCGAAGGCGAAGGCCTCGTCAGGCTCAGGCAAAAGCTGAGTCTCCTGTATCTTCTTCCTCGAACCCTCTGCGGAGCCGGGACGGCATCAGTCGCCCGGCTCCGCTTCGATTCCGCCCCTGCCGATGTCTCTTCGCCTGCTGCACGTCGTCGCTGTCTTCGCCTGCGTGCTCGCCTTCCCTGCGGCGGCCCAGGAAACTGCCGAGTCGCCGGACCTCGGTCAGGACGAGCCGATCTCCTTCGGTGGCCTCGTCCAGACGCAGTTCAACACGACGAGCGCCGACGGCGTTGATGCCACCGACCTCGCGCTCCGCCGCGTGCGCCTCAGCGCGAACGCGAAGCTGAGCGACTTCGTCTCGGGCCGCCTCCAGGCCGAGCTGGCGAATGCGGCCGTGGGCGGGTCGGCCGAGCTGAACGAGGCCTATGCGCTCTTTTCGTTCGCTCCGCCCCTCCAGGTCCTCGTCGGCAAGGGCGGGCGGCCGTTCGGGGTGGTGGATGCGACGACGGCGGCCACTCTCATCCCCATCGAGCGGGGCGCGCGCTTCCGGGGGGCGCGGACCGTAGACCAGTACCGGATCATCGAGGAGCTGGCCTACGCCGGGCGCTCCGTCGGCGTACAGGTGCTCGGCGAGGTCGGCGCGCTCCCGCTCGGGGTGGCGTATGCGGCCGGCTACTTCACCGGCTCGACCGGCGAGGAGGGCAACGACGCCGACATCCGCCAGTTCGCCGCCCGCCTCCAGCTCGCCCCGGCCGAGTGGCTCGCCATCGGCCTCGCCGCCACGAGCCGGGCGTTCGTGCAGGGCGACCCGCCGGGGAGGGGAGGCGGCGACGACGCCTTCCCCTCAGCCTCGGGAGCCGACGCCAGCGGCGAGACCCGGCGCGGGGCCGGCTACGCCCTAGACCTCACGGCGGGGACCTACGGCGAGCCAGGCCCTTACGTGCTGGCCGAGCTCGTCACGGGCACGATCAACCCGTTCCGCGACGAGCGCTTCACGAGCGCACAGGCGTGGCTGGCCTACCGGGTGGGCGGACTCGGCGGGCGCACCGGCAACACGCTGCTCGCCGTCGAACCCCTGTTCCGCGTCTCGTGGGGCGATGCCGAGGGGCCGCTCGATGATTTCGACGGTGTGCTGCTCACGCCGGGGCTGAACCTCTACGCCGCCCAGAACACCCGTCTCGCGCTCAACCTCGACCTGTTCCTGCCCCAGGGCGGCGGCGACACGCTCACGAGCT
>JBBSMV010000063.1:0-12800 GCA_038232975.1 Rhodothermales bacterium | reverse complement strand
TTTAGTTTTGCCCAAACTTCGCAGCCGGCGGGCGGCTCGGCCTCGCCCGGCGCGGTATACTGCGGCCCCTCGTCCGGCGCGCGCCGCCGGTCCGGTTGACACCGGTTCGTCCGGTTTTGTACCTTGCGGCCGTGCGCTGGCTCCGTAGCTCAGGGCTCCGTAGCTCAGTTGGTAGAGCAGCTGGCTTTTAACCAGCGGGTCGTAGGTTCGAGCCCTACCGGAGTCACGGAAAGTGTTGAGTTGCGAACGGCGAATTGCGAATGACCCCTCGGGTCTCACTCGTCATTCCCCCTTCGCAACTCGTAGCTACCCCGCCCGGGTGGTGGAATTGGTAGACACGCACGCTTGAGGGGCGTGTGCCTTAACCGGCGTGCTGGTTCGACTCCAGTCCCGGGCACAGAAGAGAGATTAGGCGATACCCGATGAGTCCGGGTATCGCCTTTCTCTTTGCCAGAGAAGCCGGAAGAGTACGTGCTCGCCTGGCAGGAGCACGCCCGCTTTGTCGGCTTTGCCCAAGCCCGAGCACAGGCCGTGGCGAGCGACGGGTGGCACATCTACGAGTGCTCGATCTCGGCTCGCCGGTTCGCCATGCCGCCCACTGCTGGGCGCGGATGCGCTGCCCCTACGAGCACCGCGAGTGCCAGCGCAGCATCTGGGGGACGCCGAAGAATCCCGAGCGCCACGCCCAACTCCTTCGCCGGGTGGCCCAGCGCTGCCCCGGCCCTGACTCCTGAGCTATGCACACCTACGAGTTCGACGTCATCCTCGGCACGGACGTGCCGCCCGAAGACTTTGACGCTAGCACGTTCCTTGACGCTGTAGAGGGGCCTGTCTTCGAAGCGTTCGAGGGCGACGTAACACCCAGCACCATCGCCGGGGTCCCCACCTTCGGTTGCATCCTCGAAGGCGTCTCACTTGACGCTGCCGCTGCCCCCGTCCTTGCGCTCGCCCGTGAGCTTGGATACGCGCCCGTCCGGGTGGAGGTGGAGGCGGCGCTGGCTGCCTGACTTCACCTTTCCCCTATCTTTCCCCTCCGACGGTGACTTTCGATGCCTCTGAGGTGCGATTGATGAGGTGCGATTGAGACCAGGCTCTGTTCGGAAACTCGAAAAGACTGTCATCCCGGACCCCGATCCGGGATCGCACGGGGCCTGAGGTGCCGTTCTGAGATGGGCTTCGCCGCTGCTGCGCGGTCTGCAACGAGTTCAGGATGACACCAAAGGGAGTTTCCGAACACACTCTAGGGGAAAGCCTAGGGGAAAGCACCAGGCTGAATGGTGAGCGCCCAACTCGTCGACATAAGTATTAAACCATTGCGGGGAATCATGAGGACAAGAGACTGGACAGCGCGCGCGGAACCTCTTCGACCAGGCGGCGCACGCCGGGACGTGGAACGCGACCGAGGTGTGCCAGGAGCTGGGGATCAGCCGGTGGCGACTCAACAAGCTGCTCGGAGAAGGGCGGATGCGGGCCGATCCCGGCCCGGAACATCCGCAGTAGTCGGGCTAGAGGGTGACATGAACTCCGACGACCAGACTCCGCGCAGAGCCTCCGAAATGGCGAAGACCTTCGCCGTCGTGTCCCTCCCCCTAGCAGAGCCTGTCCCCGCGAAGGTGGGGAGGGAGGACACTAGTCCTGGAGGGGGGCGCTTACCGAGCGCTCGCTCTAGCCAAGCGCCCTCGACCCCCCACTCGGCTCGCTGCGCTCGCCTCGCCGCCCCCCTGCTAGGGGGGCAGGTCCATGCCACACTCTAGAGACCCCCGAAGCCGAGGCAATGCGTAACCCCGTCTCACGCGAGCGCCGGCCCGCTGCTGCTGAGTGCCCTGCCGAGCACCTGGAACGGCGTCGCCGGTCTGCCTGAGCTGCTATATCATCAGGCCCACCTCAGCCTGTCCGGCGGAGCCGGTCCACGACGAACTGGTTCAGGCTCTTCCCCGCCCGCTTCGCCTCGGCGAACACCTCGCGGTGGAGGTCCTTCGGGAGCCGCAACATCAACCGGCCCGAGAAGGGCTTGTCCGGCCTCTCGCCCTGCTCGGCACAGAAGGCGAGGTAGTCGTCTACAGACTCGCGGAAGGCCGTCTCGATCTCGTCCACGCTCCGGCCCTGGAACGTGATCACGTCGCGGGTGTCGAGCACCTCGCCGTGGAAGAGGCCCGCCTCGTCGTCGAACTCAACGTGCCCGGTGTACCCTTTGTAAGAGAGCATAGCGTTTACTTCGGCTGGACGCCTGCTTCGTGGAGGAAGCGGCGCATGGACTTCAGGGCACCCTTATCGGTCTCGCGCTGCGGGTGGGGGCGGTGGAAGACAGCGCGAACCCCACCGAGCGCGATGCGGACTCGGGAGCCTCGCCCCTCGGTGATCTCCGCGCCCGGGGCGTCCAGCAGCTTCTCGATGTCGGCCCACGGCACGTCCGAGCGGGCCGGGTCAGCGAAGACGGCCCGGAGCGTCTTGCGGTGCTTGCTGCTGAGGCGCATGATAGTGTCAAGATACGACACTGGCCTCAGGGAGCGTTCGGCCCGGCCGCCGGATCAGGCGAGGGCGGTCCGCCGCCGCGCCCGCCGCATCAGGAAGAGCCCGCCGAGGATGAGCGCCCCGCCGAGGAGCTGGAACGGCGTCACCGGCTCGCCCAGCAGCAGCGCCCCGCTCGCCAGCGCCACCACCGGGACGAGGTTGCTGTAGATCGCCGTCTGCGACGGGCCGACGCGCTGCACCGCCGCGTTCCAGAACCCGTAGGCGAGGCCCGTCGAGAGCGCGCCGGAGAACAGCAGCGCGCCCCACACTTTCCAGTCCACCCCGGACCAGTCCACGCCGCCGAGGTCGTAGAGGCCGAGGCCCCAGAGGATCGGGAGCGAGACGGCGATCCCGAAGAAGGCGAGGCCGGTCGCCGAGATGCCGGTGCCGAGGAGCGGGCGGCTCAGCACCGTGTAGGCCGCCCACGCCACCGCCGAGCCGAGCATCAGCACGTTCCCGAAGAGCGTGTCCTCCGAGAACGCGGCGGCCCCCACCCCGGCCAGGATGACCAGCACCGTGCCCAGGAGCGACAGGCCGAGGCCGCCCCACGCCGGCAGCGGCAGCCGCTCGACCCCGAGGAGCTGCGCCAGGACCGCCGTCCACACCGGGGCCGAGGCGATGATGAGCGCCGCGCTCCCCGCGCTCGTGGCGTCCACCCCGACGATGAAGAGCAGCTGGTACCCCACGTAGCCCAGCAGCCCCAGCCCGACGACCGTCCACGGGTGCTCCCGGAGCGGGGCGAGGAAGGCACCGGGCCGGCCGCGCGTCTCCCAGGCGTGGAGCGCGCCGAGGACCGCCGCTGACGCCGCGAAGCGGAGCGCGTTGACCACGAAGGGCGGCATCGGCACGAGGGCCACCTTGATGATCGGGAAGTTGAGGCCCCAGATGAGAACCGTCAGCAGGAGCGCGAGGTCGGAGCGACCGGAGCGGGGGAGGGGCATCGGCGAGGCCGGAGGAGGAGCGTGCCCTACGCCGGGGCGGAAGCCTACGTTTCCAGAGAGGCCGGTGGGGCAGAGGGCAGGATAAGCTGGCAAAGGTACCCACCCGACGCGCACCCCCGTAGGGGCGCAGCATGCTGCGCCCGAGGGCTGGTGCCACCGCCCGACCACCTACCGTCTCGCCGTACTATCCCACTCCTCCCTTCATGTCGTACTTTAAGTGCTCCCCTGTCCCAGAAGCCGATGAAGTCCGAAGGCATCCGCAAGCTCTACTACTCGATCAGCGAGGTCGCCGCGCTGGCCGAGCTCGAGGCGCACGTGCTGCGCTACTGGGAGACCGAGTTCGAGGAGCTGCGGCCGAAGAAGAACCGCGCCGGCAACCGGGTCTACACCGAGCGCGACATCGCCGTCGTGATGCGCATCCACCGGCTGCTGCGGGAGGACAAGTACACCATCGAGGGGGCGCGGCAGGCGCTCGCCCGCGAGGCCGAGCCGCCGGTCGCCACGAGCCGCGAGGCGCTGCTCGCGCTCCGTGCATTCCTGGAGAAGCTGCTCCGCACGCTCTAGCCGCTTGCACGCGCCTGCGGCGGCGGCCTATATTAGACGCTTCGCGGGACCCGGCTTTCCGGGACTCGCCCTTTCGGGAAGTAGCTCAGCCAGGTAGAGCACTCGGCTGGGGGCCGAGCGGTCGCAGGTTCAAATCCTGTCTTCCCGACCCGAGCGCCGCTCGTAGCGGCGTGCTCCCCAGGCCCGGCCTCCCCGCGAGGCCGGGCTTTTTTGTGTCGCCCCGTTCGGTGCAGGACGGAACCTGGGACCGCCTGAACGAGCCGGCCGAGGCGGACCCACGCAGTACGCTTCACGCACCACACTAAAGCGAGGCGCGCACCGGCCGGCGGGTGCTGCGACGGGGCACAGTGCTCGTGCGTACTTTCTGTCTTCCCGCGTCCCGTCTCCTCCTCGATCCTATGGCCGACGACCCTGCCGCTCTCCGCCCCGACGCCTCCGGCTCGCGCATCGAGCACGACCTCCGCGCCATCCGCGAGAAGCGCAACGTCACGCTCGAGACGCTCCAGCGCGAGACCCGGATGCCCGGCGACATCCTGCGCCGCTTCGAGGCGGGCGACCTCGTCGGCGACGCCAACTACAGCGAGGTCTACCTGCGCAACCTGCTCAAGGCCTACGCGCAGGCGCTCGGCCTCTCGCCGCACGAGGTCGGCGAGGCCTACGAGCAGGCGAAGACCGGGGCCTACGACGGCCGCCTCCGCCGGCTCTACCTCGACGGCGGGGCCGAAGCCCCGGCCGCGCCGCCGCCGAAGGCCCCGCCGCCGCAGGCCCCGTCGGGCACGGCCCCGGCCGTCGCCGCGCTCTCGGGGGCACCCAAGCCCCGGCCAGCCACCGCGCCCGTCGCCGAGCGCACCGCCGAGCACATGCCGAAGCGCCGCGTCCAGACGGCGAAGGCGGCGGCGGCTGGGACCGCGCCGCTCGAAAAGTCCTGGGGGCTGCTCATCGGCGGGACCGTCGCGGCGCTGCTCGTGATCGGGGCGGTGCTGTGGTTCCTGCTCCGCGACCCCAACCCCGAGCCGGACCTCGCCGAGATGCTCGCGACGCCGGCCGACACCGCCGGGGCCGCCGCGCCGGTCGCTCCCGCCGAGACCCCGGACACCGCGCCGCCGCCATCGAGCGCGCCGCGCTTCCAGACGCCGATCTCCCTCACCGTCATCGCCGCCGAGGAGCCGCTCGAAGACTTCAAGGTGCAGACCGACGACGACCTCCGCCGGCCCTACTGGCTCAACCCCGGCACCGACCAGACGTTCACCGGCCAGCAGCGCGTGATCGTCTCCGGCGAGGGCGGCACGGGCAACTACGACGGCGCGCGGCTCCGCCTCCAGGGGATCGAGTGGACCCCGCGCGAGGGCCAGGTCTTCCGCATCACCGCCGAGCGCGGGCAGGCGTTCCTCGACTCGCTCGCCCGCGTGGCGCGGTGATGAGCCTCGCCGCCGACACCGAGGCCGCCCTCCGCTGCCTCGACGAGACTAATCTAGAAGAGATCGGCGAGGCCGCCGCCGGCCCGCTCGCCGCGCGCCTCGCCGACGTGCTGCGCGGCCTCGGGCACCACTACTACGCCCTCGACGATCCCCTCGTCGCCGACGCCGAGTACGACCGGCTCTTCCGCGCGCTCCAGGCGCTCGAGGCCCGCTTCCCCGGCCTCGCCCGGCCCGACGCGCCGACGCGCCGCGTCGGGGGCGAGCCACTCGACGCCTTCCGCAAGGTCCGCCACCCCGAGCCGCTGCTCTCGCTCGGCAACGCCTTCGACGCGGACGAGCTGCGGGCGTGGTACGAGCGCGCCCGGCGCGGCCTCGCTGAGGCGTTCGGCGACGCGGAGCCGGCGCTCGTCGCCGAGCCGAAGATTGACGGCCTCGCCCTCGCGCTCACCTACGCCGACGGCCGCCTCGTGCTCGGGGCGACGCGCGGCAACGGGCGCGTCGGTGAGGACGTGACGGCCCACGTCCGCACGGTCCGCGACGTCCCGCTCCGCCTCGCGCTACCAAGCCAGCAGACGGCCGAGCAGGCATCGCTCTTCGGAGCCGAGGACGCTGTGGCCCCGGCGCGCCTCGAGGTCCGGGGCGAGGCGTACCTGCCGAAGTCCACCTTCGAGCGGCTCAACGAGGCGCTCGCGGCCGGGGGCGGCAAGCCGTTCGCCAACCCGCGCAACGCCGCCGCCGGCAGCCTCCGCCAGCTCGACCCGCAGGTGACGGCGGCGCGCGGGCTGCGCTTCTTCGCCTACGGCCTCGGCCCGGTCGAAGGGACCGAGGAGCCGGCCTCGCAGCACGAGACGCTCGACTGGCTACGCGGCCTCGGCTTCCCGGTCAACGAGCACATCCGGCGGTGCGAGGGCATCGAGGATGTGATCCGTTATTGCAACGAGTGGAACGAGCGGCGCGACGCCCTCGACTACGAGATAGACGGGGTCGTCGTCAAGATCGACCGCCGCGACTTCCAGCAGGCGCTCGGGGCCGTGGCGAACGCGCCGCGCTGGGCCATCGCCTTCAAGTTCCCCGCGCGCGAGGCCACGACGCGGCTCACCGACATCGCCCTCAACGTCGGGCGGACCGGGGCCATCAAGCCGCTCGCCCTCCTCGCCCCGGTCGGGATCGGCGGCGTGACCGTCTCGAAGGCGACCCTCCACAACGCCGACTACATCCGCGACCGCGACATCCGCATCGGCGACCGCGTCGTCGTCAAGCGCGCCGGCGACGTGATCCCGCAGGTCGTCGGGCCGGTCGAGGCGGCGCGGACGGGCGAGGAGACGGCGTGGCAGATGCCGGCGACGTGCCCGGCCTGCGGCGAACCCATCGCCCGGAGCGAGGGCGAGGCCGAGTTCTACTGCATCAGCGCGGCCTGCCCGGCCCAGACGATCCGCCTCGTCGAGCACTACGCCTCGCGCGGGGCGATGGACATCGTCGGCCTGGGCGAGAAGGTCGCGGTCCAGCTCGTCGAGGCCGGCCTCGTCCACCGGCTCGACGACCTCTACCGGCTCACGCCCGAGGCGCTGCTGGCGCTCGACGGGTTCAAGGAGAAAAAGGTCGAGAACCTGCTCGCCGGCATCGCGGCGTCGAAGGCCCGGCCGCTGCGGGCGCTCCTGTTCGGCCTCGGCATCCGGTTCGTCGGGGCGACCGTGGCGGCGCTTCTCGTCGAGCACTACGCCACGCTCGGCGCGCTCGCCGCCGCGCCGCCGGAGGACCTCGAGGCGGTCCACGGGATCGGGCCGGAGACGGCGCGCGGTGTGGTCGAGTGGTTCGGGCACGCGCCGAACCGGGCGACGGTCGAGGCGCTCGGCGCGCTCGGGGTCAACACGGCGCGGCTGCCGGAGGAGCCGGTGGCGGCCGAGGCGGCGCGCGAGGGGCCGCTGGCCGGGCGGACGTTCGTGCTGACCGGGACGCTGCCGTCGCTCGCGCGCGCCGAGGCGACGGCGAGGATCGCAGCGGCCGGCGGCCGGGTGACCGGGAGCGTGAGCACGAAGACGGCCTACGTCGTCGCCGGGACGAGCGCCGGCTCGAAGCTCAGCACGGCCGAGCGCCTCGGCGTCCCCGTCCTCGACGAAGCGGGCCTGCTGGCCCTCCTCGGTTCCTGACCATGCTCGACGCGCTCAAAGCCAGGCTGGCCCGCCGCCGCGCCCTCACGCTCGCCGCGCGGCGGGCGGTCCGGCCGTGGGCGGAGGACCCGGCCGAGCGGCGCGCGCTCGTGGTGCTGCCGACCGCCGAAGCCGAGGCGAAGGAGGCGTGGCGGTTCCTCGATGCGCTCGGCCTCCCCCCGGCTCAGATTCTCCCCGTGGTGACGTCGAGCCTCGTGGCCTACACCCCGACCGCGTTCATCGGCCGGGTCAAGCGGCTCGACGAGAAGAGCCTGGGCCTGCTCGGCCTGCCGAAGCGCAGCGTCGCCGAGGCGCTGTGGGCGCAGACGCCGGACCTCGCCTTCTGCCTCACGCCGCGCTTCGACCTCCCCGCCGCTATGCTCGTCGGGGCGTCGCCGGCCGCGTTCCGCGTCGGCCTCGCCGGGCTGGACGACGGCGACGCCGGGGCGTTCTTCGACCTCATGGTCGCCCCCGGCGGCTCGCTCGCCTCGGCCCTCGACGCGCTCCGCGAGGCGCTCGGGAAGATCGAGCCGCCCGTGGTGGGGTTTTAGGGCGGAAGCGGGGAAGAGCGGAAGGGGGAAGAGCGGAAGGATGGCTCGGCGGTGCATCCCAAAATCTTCCGCTCTTCCAGCCTTCCACTCTTAAAAGCCCTCGACATTCGCAACTCGACACTCGCAACTCTACACTCGCCATGCTCACCGGCCTCGACTACGCCGTGCTCGTCGCCTACCTCGTCGCCGTGCTCGGCTTCGGGCTGTGGGCCGGCGGGCGGCAGCGGACGACGGCGGACTACTTCCTCGGCGGGCGCGACCTGCCGTGGTGGGCCGTCCTCTTCTCGATCGTCGCCACCGAGACGAGCACGCTGACGGTGATCGGCGTGCCGGCGGTCGCCTACGGCGGGTCGCTCGTGTTCGTGCAGCTCACCGTCGGGTACCTGATCGGCCGCGTCGTGGTGGCGCTCGTCCTGCTGCCGCGCTACTTCGAGGGCGGCCTCTCGACGGCCTACGCCTTCCTCGGCGAGCGCTTCGGCGACGGGATGCGGGCGGCGGCCGCGCTCACGTTCCTCGTCACCCGGCTGCTGGCCGACGGGGTCCGCCTCTTCGCCACGGCGATCCCGCTGAAGGTCATCGCCGCCGGGGCCGGGCTGGAGGTCTCCTACGCCGCGATCATCGTCGCCGTGGCGCTCGTCACGATGGCCTACACGTTCGTCGGCGGGATCAAGGCGGTCGTGTGGATGGACGTGGTGCAGCTCGGGGTCTACGTCGGCGGGGCGCTCGTGGCGGTCGGTCTCCTGCTCGGCGAGGTGCCGGGCGACTGGTGGGCGACGGCGAGCGCGGCGGGCAAGACGCAGGTGCTCGACCTCGGCCTCGGCCTGCCGTTGGCCGAGTGGATCGCCACGCCCTACACGCTCGTCGTGGCGGTCGTCGGCGGGGCGTTTTTCTCGATGGCCTCGCATGGGGCGGACCAGCTCGTGGTGCAGCGGCTGCTGGCGTGCCGGTCGCTGAAGGACGGGCAGCGGGCGCTCATCGGGAGCGGCGTCGTGGTGGTCGGGCAGTTCGCGCTCTTCCTGCTCGTCGGGCTGCTGCTGTGGAGCTACTACGGCGGGGCCGACCTCGCCGCGCTCGGGCTGAGCCGGGGCGACGAGGTGTTCCCGAAGTTCATCGTCGAGGCGATGCCGCCGGGCCTGGCGGGGCTGCTGCTGGCCGGCATCGTGGCGGCGGCGATGAGCACGCTCTCGTCGTCGCTGAGCGCGCTGGCCTCCTCGACGGTCTTCGACCTGCGCGAGCGGCTCGGGCGGACGCCGCTCGGCGAGGCCGCCGCCCTCCGCCTGAGCCGGTGGACGACGCTCGGCTGGGGCGTCGCGCTGGCCGGCTTCGCCATGCTCTTTCGGTCGCTCACGAACCCGGTGGTGGAGCTGGGGCTGGGGATCGCGTCGTTCACGTATGGCGGGCTGCTGGGGGCATTTCTGCTGGGGCTGGCCGCGCGCGCCCGGCAGCGCGACGCACTCGTGGCCTACGCCGTGACGCTCGTCGCGCTCGGGGCCGCCGTCGGCGCGGGCACGCTCGCCTGGCCGCTCTACACGGCCGCCGGCGCGGGGCTGACGGTCGGCCTCGGGACGCTGCTGAGCCTGAGACGGTGAGAGGGCAGAGGTACCTCTCCGTGGCGCACCTCCGTAGGGGCGAAGCATGCTTCGCCCGAGGTCTACCGCCCCCTTCCCGAACGGCCCGTAGGAGCGAACGGCCGTTCGCCCCCCGCCTTCGCGGGGGCAGGCTCTGGTCGGGCATGGCGTCGGGGCCGGACACGGCACGCCGTGTCCCTACGTCACCACGGTTCACCGTCTCACCGCCCACCGTCCTACCGTCCCAGCGTCCCCGGTGTCGTACCTTGGGGCCGCCTGCCGCATAGACCACTACGAGACCGCATGGGCATTCTGGAGCGCCTGGGCCTGAGCCGCAAAGGCGGCCGCCGCCCGAACCGCGTCGGGCTTCAGCTTTCGACCAAGAAGCCGAAGGCCGGCCGCCGCCTGACGCGCGACGAAATCCTCGTGCGCGTCGGCATCTTCGGTGCCCTGCTGGTGCTGACGACGCTGATGTTCCCGGACCTCGAGCCCTACGACGTGGCCGCGCAGATCGAGCCGGGCGACGTGTGGCAGCGCCAGGAGGTGATCGCCCCGTTCCGCTTCCCGGTCTACAAGAGCGAGGCGCAGTTCGCCGCCGAGCGCGACTCGGTCCGCTACGAGGAGCCGCCGCTCTTCGCCCGCGTCCCCGACGCCGTGGCGCGGACCGACGCCGCCATAGACTCGCTCGACCGGCAGCTCACGACGCTCTTCCAGGCCTACGTCAACTGGCAGCAGAACCGCGTGCGGGGGCGCGCCGAGGCCGCCCGCCGGGACTCGGTGCAGTATGCCGAGCGGCTCGGTGCGTTCGGCTCCCGGCTCTCGGCGGCCCAGCTCGAGGCGCTCCTGGCGTCCTACGCGGGCCGGGCCGGCCTCCCCACGGCCTCGCGCGAGGGCGCGTCGGGCCCGCCCCTCGCCGACGTCCTGCTGCGCTCGGTGCGGACGATTGCCGGCCGGATTCTGCCCTACGGCGTGCTCGACGTCCCGAAGGACAGCGTGCTGACGGCGCAGATCACGGCCGTCGACCAGGAGGCGCGGACGGAGGTGCTGATCCCGAAGGAGGACCTCTACGGCAGCAACGAGGCGCTGACGGTCGTGCGCAACGAGCTCAGCGTCCGCTTCCCGAACCAGCCCGACGCCGTCGCCATCGGGGTGGAGATGTTCCGGCAGACGGTGCGGGCCTCGCTCCAGTACCTCCGGGAGGAGTCCGAGGCGCGGTGGCGCGAGCAGGCCGAGGGTATCTCCCAGGTGATCGGGATGGTGGAGGAGGGCGAGTCGCTCGTGCGGCGCGGCGACCGGGTGACCGAGGAGATGCAGCGCCAGCTCTACTCGCTGGCCCGCCTCCGGGCCGACCAGCAGAGCAACATCGGGCCGCTGCAGATCCTGCTCGGCGAGGTGCTGCTGGCGCTGGCGGCGTTCCTGATCTTCTTCCTCTACCTCTACCTGATGCGGCGCCAGGTCTTCTACGAGGCGCGCTACCTCCTGCTGATCGGCCTCATCTTCGCCACCATCATCGCGTTCTTCGGCGTGGCCGTCCGGCTGCGCGAGATCGCCGACCTCGCCGTGCCCGTCGGCCTCGCCTCGATCCTGCTGACGGTGATCTTCGACTCGCGCGTCGGCATGTTCGCCACGGTCTCGCTGGCGTGCATCGGCGGCCTCGTCTTCGGGTTCGACTTCGAGTTCACCTTTGCGACGCTCTTCGCCGGCATGCTCGCCGTCTTCAGCGTGCGCGACGTCAAGAACCGCAGCCAGATCATCGGCACGGCTGCGCTCGTCTTCGGGGCCTACGCGCTGATCCTCGGCGGCTACTTCCTGCTGCGGGCCGGCGACCCCGAGCACCTCCTCTCGGACCTCTCGCTCGTCGGGATCAACAGCATCTTGCTGCTCTTGGCCTACCCGCTGCTCTGGATTTTCGAGCGGACCTTCGGCGTGACGACCGACCTGAGCCTGCTCGAGCTCTCCGACACCAACCGGCCGCTCCTCAAGGAGCTCTCGCTGCGGGCACCGGGGACGTTCAACCACGTCCTCCAGGTGGCGAACCTCGCCGAGGCGGCGGCGGCGGCCGTCGGGGCCAACGCGCTCCAGGCCCGCGTCGGCGCGCTCTACCACGACATCGGCAAGATGATCAAGCCGGAGTACTACATCGAGAACCAGCAGGGCGGCGAGAACCCGCACGACCGCGTGACGCCCTACATGAGCGCCCTCGTCATCGCCAGCCACGTCAAGGACGGCCTCGACATCGCGCAGCAGCGCGAGTACCACCTCCCCGAAGTGGTGCAGAACTTCATCCCCACGCACCACGGCACGACGCTGATGGAGTTCTTCTACCGCAAGGCGCAGGAGCTCCGCGGCCCCGAGGACCCGCCGGTCGACGAGATGGAGTTCCGCTACCCCGGCCCGCGCCCCCAGACCAACGAGCAGGGCATCGTGATGCTCGCCGACTCGGTCGAGGCCGCCAGCCGGAGCCTCGACAAGCCGACCCCGAAGCGCCTCGAAGGCCTCGTGGACGCCATCTTCCGCGCCCGCATCGAGGACGGTCAGCTCGACGGCTGCGCCCTCACGTTCGCCGACCTGAGCCGCATCAAGGAGACCTTCCTCTCGATCCTCAACGGCATCTACCACCTCCGCGTCAAGTACCCGGACCAGGACAAGATCACCGGCGAGGAGAAGCCGACGCCGCAGGAGAAGGCCGCGCCGGACAAGGCAAAGCCGAAAGAGGGAGAGGCCAAGGAGCCGGAAGCAGGTGAGGCTGAAAGGAGTGGGACCCTCCCTCCAGTGGTGGGCGATGACGACGTGCCGGAGATGGAGGTCCCGCCCCGCGCCCAGGACGTCCCCGTCCCCGCCGACAAGGCCGACGGGGACGGGGGCCGGCGCAAGCCGGGGCCGTCGAATGAGGAGCGGGCGTCGCGGGGGTGAGGTCGGGCGGTCGGGGCAAGTAAAACCGGACAAACTAACGAGGTCCTCGTGCTGCGTGCCACCGTCGGCTGATGCGTCGGTAGCCGACTCGACGGCCTCTGTCCTCTGTCCTACCGGCGCATCGCGTCGCGGACGCTGTCGAGCGACGCCGGGTGGACGGCGTGGCGGAGCGGCGCGTGAGCGACCT
>JBBSMV010000062.1:0-12831 GCA_038232975.1 Rhodothermales bacterium | reverse complement strand
GGCGCAGCGACCGCACCGGCTACAGCCACCTCTATCTGTACGAGAACGACGGCACCTTCGTCCGCCAGCTCACCTCCGGCGACTGGGACGTGACGAGCTTCCACGGGATTGACGAGGCCGTCGGCGCGCTCTACGTCACCGCGACGAAGGAAAGCCCGCTGGAGCGGCACCTCTACCGCGTCCCCTTCGGCACTGCCATGAGTTCGGCGGG
Source organism: Rhodothermales bacterium (assembly GCA_038232975.1). Lineage (GTDB taxonomy): Bacteria > Bacteroidota > Rhodothermia > Rhodothermales > JANQRZ01 > JANQRZ01. The sequence continues at coordinate 12,620 of JBBSMV010000062.1, read as the reverse complement.
CACCAACGGCAGCGCCGAGCCGGTGAAGATCACCGAGGCCGCCGGCTGGCACGACGTGAGCCCCTCGGGCGACCTCCGCTACTACATCGACACCTACTCGAACGTCACCACGCCGCCGGTCACCGCGCTCCACCGGACCGACGGCGCGCTCGTGAACGTCCTCGAGGCCAACGAGGAGCTGATCGAGAAGGTCGCCGCGCTCGGCCTCGCGCCGGTCGAGTTCCTGACGGTGCCCGGCGCGGACGGGACGGAGCTCAACGCCTACCTCATCAAGCCCGCCGACTTCGACCCGGACGCCGAGTACCCGCTGCTGATCCACACCTACGGCGGGCCGGGCAGCCAGGAGGTCCGCAACGCCTGGGGCGGGACCGAGCGCCTCTGGCACTACCTGCTCGCCGAGGACTACGGCATCCTCGTGGCCGGCGTGGACAACCGGGGGACCGGCGGGCGCGGCAAGCGCTTCAAGGCGCAGACCTACAAGCGCCTCGGCCCGCTCGAGGCCGAGGACCAGACCGCCGCAGCGCAGTGGTTCGGCCAGCAGGACTGGGTCGACGCCGACCGGCTCGGCATCTGGGGCTGGAGCTACGGCGGCTACCTGACGCTGCTCTCGATGCTCTACGACGATGGTCCCGAGACCTTCCACCTCGGCGCGGCCGTCGCCCCGGTGACCAACTGGCGGCTCTACGACACGATCTACACCGAGCGCTACCTCTCGACCCCGCAGAAGAACCCCGAGGGCTACGACCTCGGCTCACCTGTGACCTATGCTGGCAACCTCCGCGACGACCAGGAGCTGCTCATCGTCCACGGCGACTTCGACGACAACGTCCACGTCCAGAACACCGTCATCATGGCCGACGCGCTCCAGGCGGCGGACAAGCAGTTCGAGATGATGGTCTACCCCGGCCGCAACCACGGCATCTACGGCGGCACCACGCGGCTCCACCTCTTCACGCTGCTGACGGATTTTATTACCGAGAACCTGTGAGGGGTGGAAGGGGGAGAAAAGAGGGAGTGGGGAAGGGCGATCGCACGCTCCGGCCTCGCCCGGCGGTGAACCACCGGGTTGACAGCGTAAGCACCCTGCGGGCGCTGACCGACCTGGCCCGTGACAGCCCCACCGGGGCTTGCGCTGTCAGCCGGGGACTCCAGGCCCCGGCGGCGGTGGGGCCGGCCGATCCTCCCACTCCCCCCATTGCATTCTTTTGCCCATTGGCGCATAGGCACAGGTGCGGCAATGCCGTAGCTTAGGCCGACACTCCCGACCCTCGCCCTGATGAAACCAACGCTGCGGCTCCTGGCCGCTTTTTGTTGCCTCGCCCATGTAAGCGCTTACGCACAGCCTGCGGGCCAGCCGCCCGACGTGCTCCTCCAGGGCTTCCACTGGAACGCCCACCCCGGCGACCACAGCCAGAACGCCAACGGCCTCTGGTGGGACTCGCTTCGCACGGTCGCCGAAGACGTGGCGGCCGCCGGGTTCGAGACGGTCTGGATCCCGTCGCCCGCCAAGGGGGCCGGCGGGCGCTTCTCGATGGGCTACGACCTCTACGACTACTACGACCTCGGCGCGCTCCAGCAGAAGGGCACGCAGCGGACGCGTTTCGGGACGGAGCGCGAGCTGGAGGACATGCTCGAAGAGTTCCGCCGCGTCGGCCTCCGGACGATGGCCGACGTGGTGCTCAACCACCGCGACGGCGGCGACGCACAGTCAAACGTCGCCTGCGTCCCCGGCGGCGGCTCGCCGTTCACGAAGTTCAACGTCTTCACCCCCGGCAGCGGGCGCTTCCCGGCGACGGCGGCGAGCTTCCACGCCAACGCCACCCACTGCGACTTCGACGCGCCGTACCACAACGATATCTTCGGGCAGGACGTGTGCTACTTCGACGGCGTCGACAACACCCTCGACGCCGCCGCGCCGGGCGGCGGGTGGTACCACGGCCCGCACCACCTCGGGCACGTCGGCGACTCGCTCGTGGTGTGGGGCCGCTGGCTCCTCGACGAGGTCGGGGTGGACGAGGTGCGGGTTGACGCCGTGAAGCACATCGAGCCGGGGTTCCTCGCCCCGTGGCTGGTGGAGCTGAGCCAGGGCCAGCAGCCCTTCGCCGTCGGCGAGTTCTTCGGGAGCACGGCCGAGATCATCGGCTACCACGGCGAGGTCGAGCGCTTCAACACGACCTTCGGGACGGGCAGCACGGACGCCGCCCTCGCGCTCTTCGACTTCGGCCTCCGGTTCGCGCTCAAGGACATGGCCGACGGCGGCGGGTTCTTCGACATGCGGAGCCTCAACGGGGCCGGCCTCAACTTCAGCGGCCTCGACGCCGCGAGCGCGGTCACATTCGTCGAGAACCACGACTTCGACCGGATTGGCTGGGCGGCGGCGGGCTGCGGCGAGCCGGGGGCCGTGCCCTACGGGACGACGTGCGTCAAGCTGACCCAGGACGCCGGCCACGCGCCGGTCCTCCGCCGGAAGCACCTCGGCTACGCGTACATCATGGCCGCCGAAGGCCGCCCGACGGTCTGGTGGAAGGACTACTTCTGGTTCGGCCTCGACGCGGAAATCCGCTGGCTGATGAACCTCCGCCGGCTGACGGCGCAGGGCGAGTCGGCCCCGATGAGCGCGCTCCGGCCCAACGTCGAGATAGACCAGGGCGACCTGTGGGCGCTGAGCCGGCAGGGCAGCGGCGCGCCGCGCTACGGGATGGTGCTCGCGCTCAACGACAGCGACGCCGCCGAGGAGACCGGCTACGTCGACACCCCGCACGCCGACTACGAGCTGCGCGACTACTCCGACGCCTACCTCTTCGAGACGACGCGGGCCTTCAGCGACGGCCGGGCGTTCGTCAAGGCGAAGCCCGGCAACTACGCCTGGTTCGCGCCGACGGGTCTCTACCCGCGCCCGCTCGACGAGCCGCCGAGCGCGTTCGCCCTCGAGGCCGAGCCGGGCGGCAAGCTCCACGTCGTCGTGCTCCGCGCCGCCGACGCCGCGCAGCTCCTCGTGAACGGCGCGCCGATTCAGCCCGGCGACGAGGTGGCGGTCCTCGGGCCGACGGGCGCGGGCGCGGCCGGCCTCGGGCGCGTCGGGCAGCGGCTCCGGTGGGACGGCGCGCACGACCTGCTCATCGAGGCCCTCGGCAACGACGACGGCACGAACGCGCGCGGCCGGCTCAAGGTCGGCGACCCGCTCCGGCTCGTCGTCTACGACCAGAGCACGGGCACGACCGTCGAGGCGTCAGTGCTCGACTGGGCGGCGGCCGGCTCGGCGTTCGTCTTCAACCCCGACCGCCCGGCCTCGCGCGGCGGCGCGTTCCCGGCGACCGTCACCGACGCCGACGGGGCGTTCACCGTCAGCGGCCTCTCGCGCGTGGCGGGCTTCAGCGCGGGCGGCAGCGCCGTCGCGCTCACCCTCACCCCGCTCGGCGCGCCGATCACCGTCCCGGGATCGGGCGGCTCGCTCTCGTTCGAGATCGCCGTGCAGAACCTCACCGGCCCGAGCCAGCGCTTCGAGGTGTGGACCGACGTGCTGCTGCCCAACGGCCATTCCTACGGCCCGGTCATCGCGGCTCGGCCGGTGACGCTGCCGCCGGGCGCATCGGGCAGGCGGACGGTCCGGCAGAGCGTGCCCGGCGCGGCCCCGGCCGGAACCTACGTCTACCGCGCCTACGCCGGGACCTACCCCGATGTCGTGGTTGCCTCGGACAGCTTCCCGTTCACCAAGTCCGGCGCGGCGCGAACCGCCTCGCCTGTTGTTCTAGACTGGAGCGCGGTAGACCTCGCCACGAGCGAAGCCCCGACGTTCGACGCGGCCGAACCGATGGCGGCGCAGGCGGAGAGTGCGCCCGAGCGCTTCCGCTTCGAGCCGGTCTATCCCAACCCGTTCGGCGCTTCGGCCACGCTCCGCTTCGCCTTGCCCGAGGCGCAGGCGGTCCGGGTCGAGCTCTACGACGGCCTCGGCCGCCGCGTCCGCGTGCTCTACGACGGCACCCCCGTCGCCGGAGCCGAGCAGACTGTCACGCTCGATGGGCGCGACCTGCCGAGCGGGGTCTACCTCGTCCGGCTCGTCGGCGAGGGCGTTAGCGCGACGCAGACGCTCGTTCGGATGCGGTAGCTCAGCGTCTCGCCTCCGGGAGCCGCTCGAAGCCTGCCTGCTCGAAGTGCCGGTCGAAGCTCAGCGCTTCATGTACCCCGTCTCGCTCCATCACGACGAACGAGATACAGTCCGTCAGCGAGTATCGCTTGTCCGCCCGCCGCTGGAAATAGGCCCACCTCGCCTCGAACAGCGCTGCCTCGACCGGAAGCACCTCCACGCTCGGGCTTCGCAGCAACCTCCCGACCGGCACCGTTGGTCCGCTGAAGTACCAGCAGCGTTCCGTCCGCCCCGGGGCCGGCGCGAGCCCCGAGCTGCTGAGCGTCAAGCTCCGCTACAAGCAGCCCGATGGAGCGAGGAGCCGCCTGCTCGAAACGACGCTCACGGACCCAGGCACGTCGCTCGACGCGGCCTCCGAGTCGTTCCGCTTCGCCGCCGCTGTCGCCGAGTTCGGCCTGCTGCTGCGCGACTCGGCGCACAAGGGCCGGGCGAGCTTCGAGAACGCGACGGTGCTCGCCCAGGGCGCGCACGGCACGGACCCGCATGGCTACCGCGCCGAGCTCGTTCGCCTGCTCGAAACGGCCGACGCGCTCTCGCAGGCGGAGATGGCTACCCGATGAGGGGGAGGGGGAAGAACGAAGGGGGCTGGACGCACGACGCGCTCAGCCCCCTTTTCCTCTGGTGCAGGATGTCTACCGGACGACGGTGAACCGGCGGGTCTGGACGCGCCCGCCTGCCTCGAGCCGGACGAGGTAGACCCCGCTCGGCAGGCCAGCCGTCTCGACCGCCTCGGCGTGGGCACCGGCGGCCCGGGTGCCGTCCACCACGAGGGCGACCTCGCGCCCGAGCACGTCGTAGACGGCGAGCCGGACCGGAGCCGACGCCGCGAGGTCGAACGCGACGGTCGCGGTCTCGGCCGAGGGGTTCGGGTAGACCGTGCGGAGCACGGCACGCTCGGGCGCGCTCGTCTCCTCGGCAGCGGTCGTGCCCGTCCGCGAGAGCAGCCAGACCTTCCCGGTGGCCGACTGGAACAGGTCCACCCCCGGCTCGAGCACGCCGAGGTCCACGATCGCCAGCCGGTCGCCCGTGAAGGAGGCCATGACGGGCTTGTTGAACGCCTCCGGGACGAAGAGCTCCTCCACGGTCGAACCCTCGTTGACGACGAAGTCCACCTCGTCGCCCGTCTCGCGGTCGATGCGCGAGACCTTGTAGCCGGTGAACGCGAAGGCCCCGGTCTGCGGCGAGAACGAGCCGGACTCGGTCACGAAGAGGTCGCCCTCGAACCCGAACGCCTCGCTCGTCGACGGCTCGAACCCGGTGACGGAGACGTTGAGGCCCACAGCGGTGAACGCCTCCGCGACGGTGAGGCCGTCGCGGAAGTCCTCGTCGAAGATCGGCGCGGGGCAGGGGCCGTCGGTGAGCACGGGGGAGTCGCAGAAGAGCGCGTCGCCGACGCTCAGCACCGCGTCCGTCGCCGGGTCGTGCATGAAGTCGGGCCACCCGAAGAACTCGGCCTCGCCGCCGACGGTGAGCTCGAACATGTCGTCCTGGTCCTGAGCGATGGGGCGGGTGCCGCGGATGATGTAGGTGTCGGGGTTGAGCGGGTCGTTGGGGTCGCCGGGTCGGCCGCGGATGTCGGAGCCGTTGTTCGAGACGAAGAGGCGGGTGGCGTCCTCGGAGTCGAAGGCGAGGCCGAAGGGGTTGCGGAGGCCCCAGGCCTCGAGGCGCAGCGTGCTCGCCGCGTCGGCCGCGTCGGGGTCGAACGAGTAGACCGATCCGGTTCCGGCGATGAGGCCGTCCTGCGGCGTGGCGGGCGTCGCCGCCGGGATGGCGGTGCCCGGCGCGATGTCGCCCGAGCCGAACGGGCGGTAGGGGGCGGTGATATCGTTGGCCTCGGGGTCGAGCGAGAACGGGACGACGGTCTGGAACGACGCGCCGTTGAGGGTGAGGTCTACCGGCGCGATCTCGTAGAAGCCGGGGGCATCTTCGAGCCAGCCCTCGTTGTCCGCCCCGACGACGGCCGAGTTGGTGGCGGTGCCCTGCCCGAAGTAGGCCCGGCCGTCGGCCCCGAAGACGAGGGCGTCGGTGGAGTGGTCGCCGACCGAGGGGAGGTTCGTGAGCACCGTCACGAGCGTGTTCACCGGGTCGTCCGGGTCGAAGCGCGAGATGGCCCCGACCATCCACTCGTTGGCCCCGACCTGACGGTGGGAGAGCCAGAGCAGGCCGTCGCGGTAGGTGACGTCCGTGAACGGAGGCAGGACCGCGCCGGGGGGGAACATGCCGGGTGCGAGGATCACCGTCGCGGTGCCCTCGCCGGTCTGGGGGAGGGTGATCTCTTTGATGGTGGGCGGGACGCCGGGGAAGCCGGCCTCGCTGACCCACGCGCGGCCCTCGCCGAAGGTGATCCCGCTGGGATAGTTCAGCCCGCCGACGCCGAGGCGGAGGTCGTAGCCGCGCTCGACGAGCGTACCCGGCACGTCGTCGTCGGGGATGAGGTCTTGGGCGGAGAGGGGGGCGGCGCACACGAAGAGGCAGGCCAGGAGGAGACGCGTAGCATGAGTCATGGCGGTAGGGTTAGAGAGGTGGAAGAGACAGAGCAGGCCCAGCACCACAGGCCAGGCCTGAGCTCGTAAGAGTAAGAGCTGCCTGCTCCCTCAATCCTCTCGAAGCTGTTCCATAATAGTCACGAGGCTCTAACATCGCGCTCTGCTGGAACGGCTCAGGGCGCGGCCTCAGTCCGAGCCGCCTTCGCTCTTTCGCGCCTCTGCTCTTCCACGTGTAAAGGCTCATCCGCTCGTGAAAGCGCGCCGGATCACGGCCTCGGCAGGTTTACCCTGCGGGGTGAAGTCCCCCGACCGGGAGCGCTCTGAGGGCGGGTGCCACTTCCAGAGGATCGCCCCGGCGAGCCACGGCTCAGGCCAGACCTCCTCGAAGAAGGCAGTGTAGAGCCGGGCCTGGAGCGCCTCGTCCGTCGCGGCCTCGGCTGCCCCGCGCGCGGGCCACTCCCACGGCCGGGCGGCGGCGTGGGGCACGTCGCGGTAGCCGATCTCGGTGAAGAGCACCGGCTTGCCGGTGCGCGCGTGGACGGCTTCGAGCGCGGCCTCGTGGCGGTCCCAGCCCGCCCGGAGAGCGGCGAGGCTCGGTGCCTCGGCCTCGGAGAGCGGGAAGTACGCCTGGACGCCGATGAGGTCGAGCGCGTCCCAGAACGGCACCTGCTCGAAGTCGTCGTACCAGTTGGCGGCATAGGTGAGCTCGCCGTCGTAGACCGCGCGGACCTCGGCGATGAGGCCGCGCCAGAACGCCTCGCGCTCGCGCACCGAGCGCCCCAGCTCGGCCCCGACGACGAAGAGCGGCGCGCCGATTTCGGCCGAGAGCCGGGCGTAGTGGAGCGCAAAGGCGCGGTAGGCTGCTTCCCACCGCTGCCAGTCCGCCTCGGTCTCGAACCCGATGTGGGCCGACCACTGCTCCGGGTCGTGCGAGCCGATCCAGAGGTGGGGCTTGAGGACGAGGCGGAGGCCGAGCGTGTCGGCCTGCCGGGCGAGGGCGCGGATGCCGGCGTCGCCCTCGGTGTACCAGCGGGCGTCGAAGTTGGCGCGCAGGTCCGGGTCGTCGGTGCGGGGCTGAAAGCCGAAGGGGACGACCGAAAGATGCGTAGCCCCGAGCGCGGCGATCTCGGGCAGCGTCGTAGCAGGCGGCGGATAGCGGGCGTCGAGCGTGACGCCCTGAATGCGCGCCTGAGCGCCATCGGCTGCCGGGCGAACGGGGGCCGCCGCGACCTCGTATGACTGCTCGGTCGGGGCGTCAGTGCAGGCGGCGAGAAGGAGCGGGACGGTCCAGATCGGAAGCGTCCAGATCGGAAGCGCCCAGAGGAGCGAGCGGGTGGTCATAGGCTGGAGAAAGGTCGCCCTTAGTATACGCGGCTAGTATACGCGGCCGCAGTGTGCGCGGGCAGGGCCACGAGGCGCAGAGGGCTAGGGAGGCCCTGACGAACATCTCGCGCGGCTTCTGGAACAGTGTTAAGCAGAAAGGAGTGAATGGGCGCGTTGGGGAAAACCTTATCCGCACCCCCACGTCGCCGTGCTATCTTGCCGGACCCTGCCTGAGCCACTTATCCATAGGCTTACATGCCCGCTCCCACTGCGCCTTCTCGCCACCCGCTTCCTACCCACATGGACGTGACGGCCATGAACGTGACGGCCGCGCTCCCCGAAGGCGCGTCCCGAAGCGCTGAGGTCAAGCATGCTGACCCGAATGCTGAGGGGGCGGCCGCTCTGACGCTGCCGGCGTTCCTGGCGCGCTACCGCGAGGCCCTGCACCGCGTGTTCCACTGCCGGACCACGGCCGACGACCTCGCGCTCGACCGCGGGCTGCCGGGGTTCGTCTCGCGCGAGCTCTTCGCGTGCGACCCGCTCTCGGTCTTCATCCCGAGCGAGTACGGCGGGCGCGGCGGCGCGGTCCGCGAGGGCCAGAGCGTCCTCGAGGCGACCTCCTACGAGTCGCTCGGCCTCGGCCTCACGGTCGGGATCAACGGGGCGCTCTTCCTCCAGCCGCTCGCCAAGTACGGGCAGGAGGAGGCCAAGGCGGCCGTCTTCCAGCGCTTCCTGCGCGACAAGGCCCTCGGCGGGCTGATGATCACCGAGCCGGACTACGGCTCGGACGCGCTCAACATGAAGACCGCCTACACCGAGCACGAGGACGGCTACCACCTGCGCGGCCTCAAGCACTGGGGCGGCCTCACCGGCTGGGCCGACTTCTGGCTCGTCACGGCCCGCCGCCGCGACGAGAACGGCGACCTCGCCCGCGACATTGACTTCTTCCTCTGCGACGAGAACGTGCCCGCGCAGGGGATCACCGTCGAGGAGTTCTACGACAACCTCGGCCTCTACATGATCCGCTACGGCCGCAACCGGATCGACGCGCGCGTCCCCAAGAGCCACCGCCTCGTCCCGGCGACGACCGGCATCAAGATGATGCTCGACACCCTCAACCGCAGCCGGACGCAGTTCCCCGGCATGGGCATGGGCTTCATCAAGCGGATGCTCGACGAGGCCCTCGGCCACTGCAAGGAGCGCCTCGTCGGCGGCCAGCCGCTCTTCGACTACGACCAGGTCCGCGCCCGGATCGCCCGGATGCAGGCCGAGTACACGACGCTCTCGGCCATGTGCCTCTACGCCAGCGAGAACGCGGGCATCGAGCGCGACCTCTCGAAGGAGACCGTCCAGGCCAACGCCATCAAGACCGTCTGCTCGGACATGATGCAGAGCGCGGCCGACTCGCTCCTCCAGCTCGTCGGCGCCAAGGGCTACCAGCTCACCCACATCGCCGGGCGCAGCTTCGTCGACAGCCGGCCGTTCCAGATCTTCGAAGGCTCCAACGACATCCTCTACCAGCAGGTCACCGAGTCGTTCATGAAGGCGATGCGCCGCCTCAAGCGGACCAACCTCTACCAGCACCTCAAGGACGACGACCTCACGGCGCGCGCCGCCGAGTACCTCCGCGAGGCGCTCGACTTCGAGCTCGACATGCAGATGCCGCAGCGCAAGCTCGTCGAGCTCGGCCAGGCGCTCAGCCGCGTCATCTCGATGGACCTGACGATCGAGCTCGGCACGCGCGGCTTCCGGGGCGAGCTCGTCTCGAACGCGCTCACGACGCTGAAGCAGGACGTCGAGGGCATCCTGAGCACCGTCCGCCAGAGCCGCCTCGCCGAGGTGGTCGAGGAGTACAAGGAGGAGAGCGGCTGGCTCAGCTTCGTCACGCCGAAGACGGCGTAGGACGCCCTGCTTTTCCTTCGGAAACCTGACGGGTGCTCGCAGGCGCTCGAGAAGCTGTCCTCCTCAGCGAGGGGGACAGCCACGCGGAGCCGGGAGCGCAGCGACCGCAAGCGGGGCGGGGGTCAGTCCACACCGAGGACCTTGTGCGTCTGCACCGAGACCCGCCAGTCGGGTTCCGCAAGCGCCATCTCGACGGCGAGGGCCGTGGCCTCGGCGAGGCGGGGACCGTCCTCGGGCTGGAGCCACAGCCACCGCCGCGCCCGCCCGGCGACGGTGTGCGCCCGGACCCGCCCGGCGAAGGCTGCGTAGTCCCCCGGCCGGTAGTCCGGCACGACGAGCTTCAGCTCGTCGCAGCGCTCCAGCGCGAGCCGGTCCTCGGGCAGCTTCGGGCTGCACACGATCCAGTCCGGCGGGACGAGCGCGCCGTCGGCCCCGGTGAAGGCCTCGGCCAGCGCTACCGTCCCGTTCGTCTCGACGGCGACCTCGAACCCGGCGGCATGGAGCGCGCGGACGAGCGCGGCGTCGGCCTGCAAGAAGGGTTCGCCGCCGGTGAGGACGCAGAAGCCGATAGGCCCGCCGACGCGCTGCATCTCGGCGGCGAGGGCCTCGGCGGTGAAGCGCATAGCGCCCTCCTTCGTAAAGTCGGTGTCGCACCAGGCGCTGCACGGAGCCAGCCCACGGTCGCGGTCGGCCTCGTAGCCCGACCACAGGTTGCAGCCGACGAACCGGACGAACACAGCCGCCCGCCCCGCCCACGCGCCCTCGCCCTGAAGCGTCCGCCACACGGCCTTCACCGCATACCGCTTCGCGCGCGCGGCGGTCCCTCCCTTCGGCTCTTCCCCGCTTCGGCTCTTCCACTCTTGAGCTACACCCATCCCTTCGCCTCCGCCTCGGCATAGCCCTCGGCCCGGAGGACGGAGGCCGGGTTGTCGAGCCGGCCGTAGCCCCACGCGTGGCGCTCGGAGCGGTCGCCGTGGTAGTCGGTGTGGCTCCATTCGCGCACCGCCTCGAGCACGTCCACGCCGCCGACGGTGCCGAGGTCGGCGGCGAGCTTCCAGGTCTCGGCCTTCGTCCGGTCCATCAGCGGGGTGTGGACTGCGAGCGGCGCGCCGAGGGCGAGGCCAAGCGAGCGCTCCATACTGTCCACGAAGTCGCGGCGGCAGTCGGGATAGCCGGCATAGTCGGTCTGGCACATCCCGCCGACGAGGTCCGCGATGGCGCGCGTAAACCCATAGCTCGCGGCTACGCTCAGGAAGAGGGCGTTGCGGCCGGGGACGAACGAGGCCGGGAGGTCCGGCGCGCGCTCGTGCGGGGCATTTACGTCCTTCTCGTGCTCGGTGAGCGCGCTGCCCGAGAGCAGGCCCGACAGGTCGAGCACGGTAAACAGGACACCCGCGAGGTCGGCGATCCGGCGGGCCTGCTCCAGCTCGACGGCGTGCCGCTGCCCGTAGCGGAACCCGAGCGCCTCGACGCGGGCGAAGCCGCCGAAGCCGGGGTGCTTCGCCCAGAACAGGCAGGTCGTCGAGTCCTGCCCGCCGGAGAAGAGGACGAGCGCGGTGCGGTCGGGCATGGCAGAGGGCAGAGGGCAGGTGATAAAGGTACCGAGACCAGTGCGCCCGATTCGTAGGGGCGAACCCGCGTGTTCGCCCTGGTCGGGACTACCCACATTTCCCCACGAGCGAACGTAGGGGCGCAGCACGCGTTGCCCTGGTCGGGCCCGGCGTCGCGTTTGTCGAACCAACAGCCGCATCGGGATTCTGCTAATTTAGGGGCAGGGCGAACCGCCGGCCACCGCGTCGGTTGCAGCGCCCCCAACAGCGACGACCGATGAACGACGAGTCCACCCTCCCCGACATCGCCGACCGCCTCGCCGAGGCGCGCGAGCAGGCCCTCCGCCACACCGAGCAGTCGCTCGCGCACATGGCGGCCTACGGCATCCGGCCCGAGGGCCGGGTCGGCCTCTTCCTCCCGCCCGAGGCGCGGCAGCAGGCCATCCACCGGCTGCCCTACGCGCACGCCGCCCGGCAGGTCGTCGTCTGCGAGACCGAGCCGGGCGAGTTCAGCGCGCTCTGCCCCTTCTCCGGCCTGCCCGACTTCGGCACGCTCCGCCTCGAGTACGTCCCCGGCCGCGACGTGCTCGAGCTGAAGAGCCTGAAATACTACCTCATCTCGTGGCGGCACGTCGGCGCGGCGCAGGAGGACATCACGGCGATCATCTACGACGACCTCCGCCGCCACCTCCCCGACGCCGAGTACCTCGTCGTCACCACAGTCTACAACGTGCGCGGCGGCATCAACACGACCTGCACCGTGGACAGCCGCTGCCAGAGGGCAGAGGGCAGAGGGCAGAGGGCAAAAGGCGATCTCCCACCCGAGCGCTCGTAGGGGCGAACGGCCGTTCGCCCTGCCCGAGGGGACGGTTCACCCCGCCGAGCGCAGCCGCATCAGGCCCTCCTGCGCGACGGAGGCGACGAGCGCATCGCCTTGGTAGACGGCCCCTCGCGTAAAGCCGCGTGCCCCCGATGCGCTCGGGCTCTCCAGCACGTAGAGTAGCCAGGCGTCGGCGCGGAAGGGGCGGTGGAACCACATCGCGTGGTCGAGGCTGGCGAGCTGGAGGCCGGGCAGCAGGAACGAGAGGCGGTGCGGGCGCAGCGCCGTCGGCAGGAGGCCGTGGTCCGAGGCGTAGGCGAGCAGGCTCTGGTGGAGGGCGACCGCGTCCGGCAGCCGGTCCACGGCGCGGAACCACACGGCGTGCTCCGGCGCGC
>JBBSMV010000061.1:0-12885 GCA_038232975.1 Rhodothermales bacterium | reverse complement strand
CTCGACTCCGGCGCGGTGTGGTCGGCCGGTTACGAGCCGACGCGCTGCGTGCCCGAGCGCTACGAGGCCCGGTTCGGCACGGGCGTCGTTGAGATCGAGCGGGAGGACGACGGGATCGAAACGCGGCTCGCCGTCTGCGCCGCGCCGGACGCGCCGGCCGAGCTGCGCCGGCTCACGCTCACCAACCGTTCCGAGCGCCCGCGCCGGCTCGAGGTCACGAGCTACGCCGAGCTGGTGCTCCGCGACCGCGCCGCCGACGCGGCCCACCCCGCCTTCTCGAAGCTCTTCGTGCAGACCGAGAAGCTGGAGGGTCCCCCCGTCCTCCTCGCCCGCCGCCGCCCACGCAGCCCGGACGACGCGCCGGCCTGGGCCGCCCACTTCAGCGACGCCGCCGACGCCTGGGAGACCGACCGGCTGAGATTCCTCGGCCGGGGCCGGAGCACCGCCGACCCGCACGCGCTCGACCCCGACGCCGACCTCTCCGGCACGACGGGGGCCGTGCTCGACCCGGTGTTCAGCCTGCGCCGCGCAGCCGTGCTCGACCCCGGCGCGTCGGCTGACCTCTTCTTTGGGCTGGTCGGGGGCGAGAGCCGGGAGGGCGTGGTGGGGCTGGCCGAGCGCTTCGCCGAGCCGGAGGCGGTGCGCGCCGCCTTCTCTGCCGCCCGTATCCACGCCGAAGAAGCGCGGGCGGAGCTCGGCCTCTCCGACGAGGAAGCCGAGCGCTTCGACGCCTTCGCCGGAGCGCTGCTCTACGGCAGCCCCGCTCTCCGCGCGCCGGAGGACAGGCTGCGTGAGGTGCAGACCTCGCTCGACACTCTCAGCGAGCTAGACGTGTCGGCGACCGACCCCCTCGTCGTCGCACGCATCGAACACCCCGAACAGGTTGAGACGGTGCGGACGCTGCTGCGGGCGCGGGCCTACTGGATGCAGCACGGCCTGCCCGCTAAGCTCGTCGTCCTCGCGGCTGAGTCGGTGCGGCAAGACGTAGATTCCGCCGTGTCCGACGCCGGGGCCGGAGATGACGTGACCGTCCGCACGCTCGGCGAGCTAGAGCCTGACCTCGTCGCCCTCGCCGAAAGCGCCGCGCACCTCTTCGTGCCGGGCGCGATGCCCGAAGTACCCATCTCTTCGTCCTCCCAACCTCGCAAACTCCCCCACCCCCACCCGCCCACACCCCCACACGCCCATACCCACGAACCGCTCCAGCACTTCAACGGCTACGGCGGCTTCTCGGCCGACGGGACCGAATACGTCATCCGCATCGAGCCGGACGACACCGGCCGCCCCCGCGTGCCGCCGCTGCCGTGGGTCAACGTGGTCGCCAACGAGGAGGCCGGGTTCCTCGTCAGCGAACGCGGGGCCGTCCACTCGTGGGCCGCCAACAGCCGCGAGAATCGGCTGACGCCGTGGAGCAACGACCCCGTCTCCGACCCCCACGGCGAGGCGCTCTACGTCCGCGACGAAGACACCGGAGCCTTCTGGAGTCCCACGCCCGGCCCCGTCCCACAGCCTGCCGCCTACGAGGTCCGCCACGGCTGGGGCTATACCGGGTTTCGCCACGAGGCCGACGGACTCGCGCACGAGGTCACGCTCTTCGTCCCCCGGCACGACCCCGTCCGCATCGCCCGCCTGCGCCTGACGAACCACGGCGCGGCGGCGCGGCGGCTGACGCTGTTCAGCTACGCCCGCCTCGTGCTCGGCGACGACCCCGAGCGCGACGGCCGCTTCGTCCTCACCGACAACGAGGGCGATGTCCTCCTCGCTCGCAACCCGACGGCCGCCGAGTTCGCCGGGCGCGTCGCCTTCGCCGCCGTGGGCGCGGAGAGCACCGAGCTCACCACCGACCGCGCCGCCTTCCTCGGTCGGCACGGCAGCCCCGAGGCTCCGCGCGCGCTCTGCTCGGATGCTCCGCTCGACGGGGCGACGGGGGCCGGCCTCGACCCGTGCTTCGCCCTCGCCGTGCCGGTAGAGATTGGGCCGGGCGAGACGGCCGAGGTCGCCTTTCTGCTCGGTCAGACGGATGATCGCGCGTCGGCGCTCGACCTCGTGGCGCGGTACCGGCAGCCCGGCGCGGTAGAGGCGGCGCTGGGCGCGGTGCGCGGCTTCTGGGAGGAGACGCTCTCGGCGCTCCAGGTCGAGACGCCGGCACCGGAGCTGGACCTGCTCGTCAACGGGTGGCTGCTCTACCAGGACCTCGCCTGCCGGATGTGGGGGCGGACGGCGTTCTACCAGAGCGGCGGGGCCTTCGGCTTCCGCGACCAGATTCAGGACGCCAGCGCCCTCGTCTACACCCGCCCCGACCTGACGCGCGCCCAGCTCCTGCTCCATGCCGCCCACCAGTTCGAGGAAGGCGACGTGCTCCACTGGTGGCACCCGCCGACCAGCAAGGGCATCCGCACGCGGTTCTCCGACGACCTCCTGTGGCTCCCCTACGTGACGGCGTTCTACGTCGAGACCACGGGCGACGGCGAGGTGCTGGACGAGACCGCCCGCTACCTCACCGCCCGCGAGCTGAAGGAGGGCGAGGACGAGGCCTTTCTCACCCCGGAAGATGCCGGCACCGCCGGGAGCCTCTTCGACCACTGCTGCCGCACGCTCGACCGCTCGCTGACGAAGGGCGCACACGGCCTCCCGCTCATGGGCACCGGCGACTGGAACGACGGGATGAGCTCGGTCGGCGACGAGGGCCGGGGCGAGAGCGTCTGGCTCGGCTTCTTCCTCGCCCACATCCTGAAGCAGTTCCTCCCACTCTGCGAGCAGCGCGGCGAGGCCGAGCGCGCCGAGACCTACCGCGCCTACCTCGCCGACCTCGAAGCCGCGCTCAACGACGCCGGCTGGGACGGTGCCTGGTACCGCCGCGCCTACTACGACGACGGCACCCCGCTCGGCTCGGCCCAGAACGACGAGTGCCGGATTGATGCCATCGCCCAGGGCTGGAGCGTGCTCTCGGGCGTCGCGCCGGAGGAGCGCGCCGCCGCCGCGCTCGACGCCGCCGAAGAGCACCTCGTCCGCGAGGACGACGGGCTGATCCGCCTGCTCACCCCGCCCTTCGACGAGACCGGGCACGACCCCGGCTACATCAAGGGCTACCTACCGGGCGTCCGCGAGAACGGCGGGCAGTACACCCACGGCGTCCTCTGGCTCATCCGCGCCTTCGCCGAAGCGGGCCGGACCGACCGCGCCGCGCGCCTGCTGGCGATGCTGAGTCCGGTCTCGCACACCCGGACGGCTGAGGCCGCCGAGCGCTACAAGACTGAACCCTACGTGGTCGCCGCCGACGTCTACTCGGTCGCGCCGCACGTCGGGCGCGGCGGCTGGACGTGGTACACCGGCTCGGCCGGCTGGACCTACCGCGTCGCCGTCGAGTCCATCCTCGGCTTCGGCATCGAGGGCGGGGGCACCCTCGTCCTCGAACCGCGCATCCCCACCGACTGGCCCGGCTTCTCGCTCCGGGTCCGGCTCCCCGACGGCAGCGGGACGGTCTACGCCATCGAGGTGGAAAACGGCGCGGCGCGCTCTGCGGCCGAGCTGGACGGCGAGGCCGTGCCGGTCGAGGGCGGGGTCCTCCGCGTCCCGCTTACCTCCGACGGGGCCGAGCACCGCCTCCACCTTTCGCTCGCCGGTTGACGGCCCAGAGATCACTATGCCTAGAGGGGTTTGCATCGCCATGCTGATTTTTGCGTCCGCCTCCGGTCTCCGCGCGCAGGCTCCGGCCGCCGGAGAGCAGGTCCCCCAGGTGCTCCAGCGCGGCGCGCCGGACTCGCTCGCGCTCGCGTACCTGCTCTACCTGCCCGAGGGCTACGACGGCGGCGCGGACTGGCCGCTGCTGCTGTTCCTCCACGGCGCAGGCGAGCGCGGCAGCGACCTCGCGCAGGTTGCCGTTCACGGCCCGCCCCGGCTCCTCCGCGAGGGGCGGGCGCTCCCGTTCATCGTCGCCTCGCCGCAGCTTCCGGCGGGGCAATACTGGCACCCCGGCGCGCTGCACGCACTGCTCGATGACCTCGCGGCCCGCTACCGCGTGGACGAGGACCGGGTCTACGTGAGCGGCCTGAGCATGGGCGGCTTCGGGACCTGGGCGCTCGCCGTGGACCGGCCCGCGCGCTTCGCCGCCGTCGCCCCGGTCTGCGGCGGCGGCGACCCGACGGCGGTGTGCGGGATCGGGGCGCTGCCGGTGTGGGCGTTCCACGGAGCGCAGGACACCGTCGTACCGATTGAGCGGTCCGAGGAGCTGGTAGCCGCCCTCGAAGCCTGCGGCGGCGACGTGCGCTTCACCGTCTACCCCGACGCCGGCCACGACGCCTGGACCGAGACCTACGCCAACCCGGCGCTCTACGACTGGCTCCTCGCCCGCCGCCGCCGCGACCGCGAGTGAGCGTGGAAGTGTGGGAGAAAGCTGGAAGAGGTACCCACCCGTGGCGCACCCCTGTAGGGGCGACCCCGTGTGGTCGCCCGAGGACTGCACCCCGATGCCCCGTCTACTGCCCCTCGTCAAGAGCGGCCCCGTTCGAGCGGATCACCTCGCGGTAGAAGTGGGCGCTGGCCTTCGGGGTCCGCGCCTGCGTCTCGAAGTCCACGTGGACGATCCCGAAGCGCTTGGCATAGCCGTGGCTCCACTCGTAGTTGTCGAAGAGGCTCCACGCGAAGTAGCCGCGCACGTCCGCGCCCCCGCCGATCGCCTCGGCGACGGCGCGGAGGTGCTCGCGGAAGTAGGCGACGCGGAGCGGATCGTCGAGCCGACCGCGCTCGGCCTGCGGGGGGTCGTAGAAGGCGGCTCCGTTCTCGGTGACGTAGAGCGGGCGCGGGCCGTAGCGCTCCGTCACCCAAAGGAGGACGTCGGTGAGCGCCGGGGCGTAGACCTCCCAGCCCATCTCGGTGTAGGCGTGCCGCTCCTGCCGGACGCGCCCGGTCCGGTCCGGGTAGGCCGTCGGGTCGTCGCGGACGACGGCGCGGGTGTAGTAGTTGACCCCGAGAAAGTCCACCGGCTCGCGGATCAGGTCGAAATCCTCGGAGGGAAAGTCCGGCCAGGCCGTCCCGAAGACGTCGGCCAGCTCGTCGGGGTAGGTGCCGCGGAAGAGCGGGTCGAGGAAGAGCCGGTTCATGTAGGCGTCGGCGCGGGCGGTGGCGGCGCGGTCCTCCGGCCGGTCCGAGGCCGGGACTTTGGGTTCGAGGTTGACCACGAGGCAGACCTCGCTCTGCGCGGGGACAGGCTTGGTCTCGGCGCGGAGCGCCTGCACGGCCGCGCCGTGGGCGCGAAGCAGGTTGTGCGCCACGCGCGGCCCCTCGAACAGGTTGCGGTGGCCGGGCGCGAGGCCGCCGGCGACGTAGCCGCCGTGCATCACCACCCACGGCTCGTTGAGCGTCGCCCACCGCCGGACCCGGTCGCCGAGGCGGGCGGCGACGGTGCGGGCGTACTCGGCGAACCAGCCGGCCACGTCGCGGTTGAGCCAGCCGCCGCGGTCGTCGAGCGCGGCCGGGAGGTCCCAGTGGTAGAGCGTCACGAACGGCTCGATGCCGGCCGCGAGGAGGGCGTCCACGAGGCGGTCGTAGAAGTCGAGGCCGGCGGCGTTGAGCGCCCCGGTGCCCTCGGGAAAGACCCGGCCCCAGGCGACGCTGAAGCGGTAGGCCCCCAGTCCAAGCTCCCGCATCAGCGCCACGTCGGCGGCGTAGCGGCGGTAGTGGTCGCAGGCGACGTCGCCCGTCTGGTCGTCGTGCGTGTTGCCGGGGGTATGGGCGAAGCGGTGCCAGACCGACGGGCCGGCCCCGTCGGCGAGCGGCGAGCCTTCGACCTGGTAGGCGGAGGTGGCCGCGCCCCAGAGAAAGGTGTCGGGGAAGGAAAAGGTGTCGGGGAAGGAAGACGTGCGGTTCACGGGAGCGTAACCGAGGCGACGTTTCTCAATCCAGGCTCGGGGCACCAAGCGGGAGGCCGCGATTGTGGGCGGGGCGGTCCACGCGAGGCGCGGGCCGTGCTGAGACCCGAAACGGCAGAACGGACGAAGCGCCTCGCGGCAGGATTCCGCGAGGCGCTTCGGCTATTTCACCAAGTACTTCCTGCCAAGCACTTGCATCTTAATCTTGGCGGTCCGGACGGGACTCGAACCCGCGACCTCCGGCGTGACAGGCCGGCGTTCTAACCAACTGAACTACCGGACCGAGTGCCCCTCGTCAATCACCTTTAAAGACTTCAAAGGGGCGGTCAAAGCGAGCACCAAGTATACCCCATCCGGCTGAACCCGCGCAAGCAGCGCCGGCCTGCTCACACGATCTTTACGCGTCGCGGTGCGGGCAACAGGAAGCAGGCTCCGAAGCCGAAGCCTCGGAGCCTGCTCATCGTTCCGCCAGCAAGCGGTACCGGCGTTGGAAGCCTGCTTTAGGGGTTGCTGCCTTCGTTGAAGTGGCAGTCTTCGTTGTTGACCGTCGGGCACTGGTTGACCGAGTTGAGACCCGAATCGAGCACGTTGCCGTCGACGTCGAACGAGGTGTCCCCGGTGAAGGGGTCGCCGAGCGTCGCTGTGACCTCGGCCACGTTGCCGTACTCAATGAGCTTGGGAGCGTTGTAGGACTTCATGGCTAGAACCTCTGTAAGGTGGTGTAGGGGGAGAAGCGTGTTTCTACCAGCCCCCCTTGCCAGAAGACTACCCGACAGACGCGCCCACCCATTACAGAGGCAGATCGTCGCATGGGCATCACAAAACCCACCGCCGCTCCTGCCCTGCCGCCCCTACGAGCAGCTGTGAGACAAAGGGCTGCTCCTCGGGCGAACGCCGCTCGCCCCTACGAGGTGTGGGGAAACGAAGTGCTACCCCTCGGGCGAGGCGTGCCTCGCCCCTACAGGCATGAAGCGCGACGGCCTCCGTAATTTTGACGGTTTTGCTTGCCACGACCCCCGACCCCCTAAAGCCTCGTGAAGTCGTTGAAGATCACGAAGGCCATGAACGCCAGCAGGAGCACGAACCCGACCTGCTGCACGACCACGCGGACCCGGACCGACGGCTCGCGCCGGGTGACGGCCTCGTAGAGCAGGAACACGAGGTGCCCGCCGTCGAGCACCGGGATCGGGAGGATGTTGAACACGGCCAGGGCGATCGAGAGCATCGCCACCATGAACCAGAACTGCTCCATGCCCTGGTCGGCCGCCTGCTTGGTCGCCTGCGCGATCATCACCGGGCCGCCGACGCTCTGGCGCACGTCGTCCTTGCCGGTGAAGAGCCGCCCGATGAGCCGGCCGTAGAGCACGATCCAGTCGACCGTCTCGGCGCTCCCGGCCGCGACGGCCTCGCCGAACCCGTAGTGCTTCTGCCGGACCCCGAAGACCTCTTCGAGCAGGTCGCCGCCCGGCGGGTAGATGCCGAGGACGAACCGCGCCGGGCCGTCGTCGTCCGCGCCCGAGCGCTCGGGCGTGAGCGTGGCCTCGTAGACCTCGCCGTTCCGCCCCGTCTCGACGGGCACCAACTCGGCGTCGCCCGTGGCGAGCGAGTCGGGGCGCTGCCAGCGGACAGCGAGGGGCCGGCCGTCGGAGTCCTGAATGAGGGCGACCATCTGCTCCCAGAAGTGGACCGGCTCGCCGCCGAGCGTGAGGATGTGGTCGCCGCGCTGAAGCCCGGCCTCGGCGGCCGGCCCGCCGGGGACGACGTTGCCAACAATGGGCGGGAGCGCCGTCACCCCGAAGCGGCCCTTCGCCGCGTTGAGGCGCGAGGCGAAGTCCGCCGGGGCCTCGAGCGTGACGTCCCGGCCGCCGCGCTCGACGGTGAACGTCGCCCGCTCGGCCGAGAGCGCGGCGAGGCCGCCGGTCGGGTCGAAGGCCTCGACCGGCTCGCCGTTGACGGCGACCAGCCGGGCGCCGGTCCGCAGCCCGATCTCGGCCGCCAGCGAGCCGTCGGCGACGTAGACCGCCTCGACGTTCTCGGCCGGGATGTAGGTCTCGCCGTAGCCCCAGCGCAGCCCGATGAAGATGGCGAAGGCCAGGATGAAGTTGAAGACCACCCCGGCCGTGATGACCACGATCCGCTGCCAGACGGGCTTGGCGCGGAACTCCCACGGCTGCGGCTCCTCGTCGGCGAACTCGGTGTCCATGCTCTCGTCCACCATCCCGGCGATCTTGACGTAGCCACCGAGCGGGACGGCCCCGATCCGGTACTCGGTCTCGCCGACGGTCTTGCTCAGGATGCGCGGCGGGAAGCCGATCGAGAACTGGTCCACGCGCATCTTGAAGAGCTTGGCCGCCAGGAAGTGGCCCAGCTCGTGGATGAAGACGAGGATGCCGAGCGCGAGGCCGACCCAGAAGACGTAGGAGAGGATCGTGAGGCCGAGGTCCATGCAGAAATAGGTAGGTGTTCGTGGTCGGTTGTTCGTGGCGAAGGGGCAGTAGACTACCAACCAACGGCGGCGAGCGCGGCGAACGTGCCGCAAACCATCCCCTAAAACGTGAGGCTTCCGTGGAGTTCCCGGACGCGCGCGCGCGCCTCGCGGTCCACGGCTTCGAGCGCCTCGAGCGAGGTCGGCGTCCCCGGCTCCGTCCGCTCGAGGGCGGCCTCGACGAGCCGGGGGATGTCGGCGAAGCCGATCTGCTCGGCGAGGAAGAGTGCGACGGCGGCCTCGTTGGCGGCGTTGAGCACGGCCGGGGCGGTCCCGCCGGCCGCGAGGGCCTCGAAGGCGAGCCGGAGGCACGGGAAGCGCGCCGTGTCCGGCTCCTCGAAGTCGAGCCGCGCCAGCGCCGCCCAGTCGAGGCGCGGGTGCGGGGCCGCCCAGCGCTCGGGGACCGAGAGCGCGTACTGGATCGGGACGCGCATGTCGGGCACGCCGAGCTGCGCCTTGGCCGAGCCGTCGCGGAAGGTGACGAACGAGTGGACGACCGACTGCGGGTGGACGAGCACGCGGAGCTGCTCCGGCCCGAGGCCGAACATCCACCGCGCCTCGATCACCTCGAGGCCCTTGTTCATCAGCGTCGCCGAGTCGATCGTGACCTTGGCCCCCATGTCCCAGGTGGGATGGGCGAGGGCCTCGGCGCGCGTGATGGCATTGAAGGTGCCGGCCGGGCGTGTGCGGAACGGCCCGCCCGAGGCCGTCAGCGTGAGCGTCTCGGCCGCGCCCGGCGGCTCGCCGACGAGGCACTGGAAGAGCGCCGAGTGCTCGCTGTCCACAGGGAGCACCGCCGTCTCGTGTTGCCGGACGAGGTCGCGCACGAGCACGCCGGCCACGACGAGCGCCTCTTTGTTGGCGAGCGCGACGGTCTTACCGGCCCGGATCGCAGCCAGCGTCGGCCGCAGCCCGGCGAACCCGACGACCGCCGCCACGACGGTGTCGGCCTCGTCGGCCGTCGCCGCCGCCTCCAGCCCGTCGTCGCCGACGAGCACGCGCACGTCGGTGCCGCCGAGCACGCTCCGCACCGCCTCGGCGCAGGCCGCGTCGCCGATCACCACGAACCGGGGCCGGAACGCGCGAGCCTGCTCGGCCAGGAGGCGGGCGTTCGAGTGCGCGGTGAGGGCGACGACGCGGAAGCGCTCGGGGAAGAGCCGGACGATCTCGAGCGTCTGCGTCCCGATGGAGCCAGTCGAGCCGAGAATCGTGAGGCCGCGCGGGGCGTCGGCGGCGGGGCGTGCCGGCTGGTCGAGGCGAGGGAGCATGTGTTTGGGTCGGGCGTCGAAGGTCGGGGGTCGGAAGTCCGTTGGCTCGGAAGAGGACAACCGACTCCCGACCCCGGACCCCCGACTCCCGAAACAACAAGCCGCGAAACTTACGCGTTGAGGCTCCATACCACAACGCCGCGCTCCCGGCTCGCTATGACCGCTCGCCTTCTTCCCGCTTTCCTCGTCGTCCTGCTCGCCGCCGGTCCGAGCGCGCGGGCGCAGCAGGACGGCGGCTGGACCATTGAGCGCCCGCCGGCAGGCGAGGCCGCCTCGGGCAAGTTCCAGCTCGCCGACGCCTACCTCCGCGCCGGGCAGACCGAGCGCGCCGTCGCCCTGCTCGAAGACCTCCTCGCCGCCGAAGGGGGATCGTACCCCGTCTACGACAAGCTGCGCGAGGCCTACGTCGCCGCCGGGCGCACCGACGAGGCGCTCCGGCTCGTCGAGGACCGGATGGCGCAGACCGGGCGGACCGCGAACCTCCTGGCCGAATGGGGCCGCCTGCACCTGCTGAGCGGCGACCGGGCCGCCGCCGCCGCCGCGTGGCAGGCCGCCCTCGACGCCGACCCCGACCGGGCCTCGTCCTACCAGCTCGTCTCGGCCGCCCAGATCGAGGCGCGGCTCTACGACGAGGCGCGCGACACGCTCCTGCGGGGCCGCGAGCGGCTCGGTGACTCGACGCTCTTCCGGGTCCGCCTCGCCGAGCTGTTCGGCCGCACCGACGAGCACGAGCGGGCCTTCGAGGAGTACGCCGCTCTCCTCACCGACAACCCGGAGCGGCTCGACTTCGTGCAGAGCCGCGTCGGGCAGATGCTCGAGCAGGCCGGCGCGGCCCCAGCGTTCACCGCTGCGCTCGGCCGGCTCATCCGGCGCGAGCCGCTCGTGCTGCCCTACCGCGAGCTCGCCGCCTGGCTCGCGGCCGAGACCGGCGACTTCCCCGCCGCGCTCGACGCCGTGCGCGCGCTCGACCGGCTCCGCGGTGAGCAGGGCCAGAGCCTCTTCGCCTTCGCCGAGTCCGCGCTCGCGGCCGAGGCCTTCGACGAGGCGCTGAGCGCCTACCAGTTCATCCTCGACCGCCACGCCGATGGCCCGATGGCTCCGCTGGCGCTCGTCGGCACCGCCCTCCTCCACGAGCGCCGCGCCGAGACCACCGGCGAGCGCGCCTTCGACCCGGCGGGCCACCGGATTCCGGCGGCGGACTACGACGAGGCCCTCGCCCGCTACCAGGCGTTCCTCCGGGACTACCCGACGCACCCGAGCGTCCCGGTCGCCCTGCGCCGGCTCGCGGGCTTGCAGAAAGACGTCTTCCGCGACTACGGCCAGGCCGAGGCCCTGCTCCGCGACGTGCTCGCCCGCGCCCCGGACGGCCCCGTGGCGGTGCAGGCCCGGCTCGACCTCGGCGAGCTGGCGGTGCTGCGCGGCGATCTCGGCGCGGCCCGCGCCGCCTTCACGAGCGTCGAGGAGCGCGAGCGCATCGGCGAGGCGGCGGAGCGGGCCCGGCTGGAGCTGGCGAGGCTGGCCTTCTACGAGGGGCAGTTCGAGACGGCCACGACGCGCGCCCAGGCGATGAACCGCAACACCGCCACCGACGTGGCGAACGACGCCATCGAGCTCAAGCTGCTGCTCTCCGAGAACACCGGCCCGGACTCGACGAACGCCCCGCTCCACGCCTTCGCCCGCGCCCGCCTGTTGCAACGCCAGCAGCGCCCGGCGCTCGCCCTCGCCGCTGTGGACAGCCTGCTGGCCGCCGCGCCGCAGCACGCGCTCGCCGACGACGCCCACTTCCTCCGCGCCGAGCTGCTGCGCGCCCTCGGCCGCACCGACGAGGCCCTCGCCGCGCTTGCCGCCTTCCCGAACCAGTTTCCCGAGAGCCACCTCGCCGACCGCGCCGTGTTCACCGCCGCCGAAATCCGCGAGCGCGAAGGGGGCGACCCGCAGGCCGCCATCGCCGCCTACGCGGACCTCCTCGCCCGCTACCCCGGCTCGCTGCTCGCCCCCGAAGCCCGCGCCCGCATCCGCCGCCTCCGCGGCGACGGCGTGTAATGCTCAGAACGGAGGGAACGGAAAGAGTGGAGAGAGTAGCCAGCCTTCCCTTCCTCCCATTCCCTCCACTCTCCCCATTCTCTCTCCATGCGTATCCTCAGCCTCCTCGTCCTGCTCCTGTTGACCCCGAACCGGGCCAGCAGTCAAGACGTCCTCATCCCGATGGACGAGCGCCAGAGCGACCACCTCAAGGCCTACGGCGCGGTCTACTGGGCGCTGGAGCGGGGCATGAACGTCGAGTGGCTGCTCAACTACCGGGGCGGGGCCTTCCTCGCCGAAGGCACACCGGAGCTGCAGCAGGAGCTCCGCATCCGCGACGTGAGCTTCGAGCCGCTCGGCGGCGGCGGGGCGGCCCAGGTCATCGCCACCGTCGAGAGCGAGGGGTCGAACACGAGCGTGGTCCGCCTCGAGAAGGCCCCAAAGATCGCCGTCTACGCGCCCAAGCAGAACCTCCCCTGGGACGACGCCGTGACGCTGGCGCTCACCTACGCCGAGGTCCCCTACGACCTGGTCTACGACGACGAGGTGCTCGACGGCAAGCTGGCCGAGTACGACTGGCTCCACCTCCACCACGAGGACTTCACCGGGCAGTTCGGCAAGTTCTTCTCCGCCTACCGGGACGCGCCGTGGTACCGCGAGCAGGTCCGCGAGGCCGAGGCCGACGCCCGCGAGCGCGGCTTCGCCAAGGTCAGCGCCCTCAAGCTGGCCGTCGCCGAGCGCATCCGGGCCTACGTCGCCGGCGGCGGGTTCCTCTTCGCCATGTGCTCCGGCACCGACACCTTCGACATCGCGCTGGCCGCCGCCGGGACTGACATCGTCCCGCAGCAGCTCGACGGCGACGGCGTCGCCCCGAACGCGCTCGACGCGCTGGACTTCGCGCGGACGCTGGCCTTCACGGGCTTCCGCCCGAGCTTCAACGCGATGGAGTACGAGCACTCGGACATTGACGTGACCCCGCCGCCGCAGCTCCGCAACCCGGCCGTGGACTACTTCACGCTCTTCGACTTCTCGGCCAAGTGGGACCCCGTCCCGACGATGCTCACCCAGAACCACGTCGCCACCGTCAAGGGCTTCATGGGGCAGACGACGAACTTCCGCAAGGCCCTCGTCAAGCCCGGCGTGGTGGTGCTGGCCGAAGCGCCGGGGCGCGACGAGGTGCGCTACCTCTACGGCCCGCTCGGGCAGGGCTTCTTCGCCTTCTACGGCGGCCATGACCCCGAGG
>JBBSMV010000060.1:0-12910 GCA_038232975.1 Rhodothermales bacterium | reverse complement strand
GCGTGCTAAAGCTGTTCGCCTAAAGGCGAAGGTTTCGGACCAGCCAATATGGAAATGAACCGCTTCGGTCGCCTGTCATTAACTGGTTGAGGAGGGGCTGATCGGGGGACCCGCAGTCTCAAGCAGCCGTTCACTGACCCAGCGAATCAGCCCCTACCCATGAAGATCACTGTCCTCGGGGCCGGCCCCATCGGCTCGGCCATCGCCTGCGACCTGACAGTCCGCTCCGAGGTGACGCACGTGCAGGTGTGTGACACGCGGAGCGGCCGGCTGCGCGCGCTCAAGGAGTTCGTCCAGAGTCCGAAGCTGCGCACCGTCCGCGTCGACGCCCGCGACGAGCGCGCCCTCGCGCCGGTGCTGGCCGGGAGCGCGTGCGTGGTCGGCAGCAGCGCCCCAGCGCTCAACCCGAAGCTGGCGGCGCTCGCCGTCGGCCTCGGGGCGCACTTCTGCGATCTCGGCGGCGACGAGGCGGCGGTCGAGCAGGAGCTCGCGCTCGGCGACGAGGCGGCCCGGCGCACGCGCTGGATCGTCCCGAACAGCGGCCTCGCGCCGGGCCTGGTCAACATGCTGGTGCTCTACGGGCTGAGCCGCTTCGACGAGGCCGAGGCGGTCACGATGCGCGTCGGCAACATCCCCGTCGAGGCCGAGCCGCCGCTCTTCCACCGGCTCGGCTACGGGGCCGACCGGCTCGTGACGGGCTACACCGCGCCGGTCCTGACGATCCGCGACGGCGTGCTCGAGACCGTGCCGCCGCTCTCGGGGCTGGAGACGGTCTCGTTCGCCCCGCCGGTCGAGACCCTGGAGGCGTTCACGACGGCCGGCAAGCTCTCGACGCTCCCGCGCGACCTCGAGGGCCGCGTCCGGCTCCTGGACTACAAGACGCTGCGGCACCCCGGCCACGCCGCGGCGATGCGGGCCGTGCTCGCGCTCGGCTTCGGCGAGGACACGTCGGTCGACGTGCAGACGCACCTCACCTACCGCGACCTGCTCACGCGCCGTCTCCGCGAGCACCTCGGCGGCGCGACGCGCGACGCCGTCCTCGTCCGCATCCGCCTCGACGGCCGCGTCGGCGGCGAAGCGCGCACGCTCACCTTCGAGCTGGTGGACCACCACGACGAGGCGACGGGCTTCACCGCCATGCAACGCAGCACGAGCTTCCCCGCCGCCTCGATCGCCACCCTCCTCGCCACCGGCTCTATCCCCGGCGGCGGGGCCGCCCCGCCCGAGCGCATCATCCCGCCCGAGCCGTTCTTCACCCACCTCGCCGCGCGCGGCCTCGACCTCCGGGAGCGGTGGGACGACGGGGCCTTCGAGCGCATCGCCCACGCCGAGCCGGTGGAAGCCTAGAGGAGAGGAGGCCAGGAAGAGCGGAAGGGTTCTGCCCCGACCGCCGAGCCTTTCTTCCGCTCTTCCCCGCTTCCGTTCTTTCCATCTTAACCGTAGGCCCGGAGCACCGTGCCGTTGTGGGCCGCGCTCTCCTCGGTGCACAGCATCGCGCACAGCGCGGCGACATGCTCGGCCGAGACGCCGTCGCCGTCGGCCTCGCCGAAGAGGATCGTGGACGGGGCGACGGCAGCGGCGGTGATCCCGCGCGCGCCCCACTCGGCCGCGACGGCTTCGACGAGCCGGACGACCCCCGCCTTCGACGCCGAGTACGCCGCCTGCTCGGCGATGCCGCCGTCGGCCCCCTGCCGCGAGGCGATGCCGACGAGCCGCCCAGCCGAACCGTTTCGGTTCGCCTCCATCCGGCGCACGGCCTCGCGGAAACACAGGAACGCCGAGGTCAGGTTCACCCGCAGCATCGTCTCCCACGCCTCCAGCGAGGTTTCGGCAAACGGCGCGGCGTCCCACATCCCGACGGCGTGCACGAGCGCGTCCGGCGGCCCTACCTCCTCGGCGATCCGCTCGAACGCCTGCTCCACCGCCGCCTCGTCGCCGAGGTCGGCCTTGAAGAGGTGCAGCCGGTCGGAGGCCACGA
The DNA here is from genome assembly GCA_038232975.1 of Rhodothermales bacterium. Taxonomy (GTDB): domain Bacteria; phylum Bacteroidota; class Rhodothermia; order Rhodothermales; family JANQRZ01; genus JANQRZ01. The sequence continues at coordinate 10,932 of JBBSMV010000060.1, read as the reverse complement.
CGGGATCTGCCGAGCGGGCATCGATGCCGGCGACCGTCGCGCCGTCGGCGAGGAGGCGGCGCGTGAGGACCCGCCCGAGGCGGCCGAACGCGCCGGTGACGATGACGGTTTTGCCGGAGAGGTCGGAGGGCATGGTTCGGAGGACAGCGGACGGTGGGCAGAAGACAATGGACGGTGGGTGTCAGACCTCGGGCGAACGGCCGTTCGCCCCTACGGTTGCAGGGGTTGACAGTCTCCGTACCTTTTCCAGCTTACTCCCACACTCCCACACTCCCACACTCCCACACTCCCACACTCCCACACTCACTCTGCGCTCGACGTGTGGTCATGGACGATGCGCCAGCCGTCGGGGCGGCGCTGGAAGAGGAGGGTGAAGAGGCCGTGCGGCGCGTCCGAGGCGCGCTCGAGGTGCCAGCAGCCGAAGACGACGGCCCACGTCGGCGCGAGCACCTGCACGTCGAGGCTGTCGAAGCGGAGCGTGCCCATCGCGGCGCGGTCGGGGTAGCCGCGCTCGTAGCCGTCGAGGGCGGCCTGCCAGCCCCGGCGGACATTCCCCCCCGAGGCGAAGCGCAGCGAGTCGGTCCGGGCGTAGCCCGCCATGAAGCCGCGCAGCGACCCCGCGTTCCACGCCGCCACCTGCCGCTCCAGCACGGCGCGGACGGAGTCGGCGGCGGCGTCCGGGTGCGGGGGCGAGGCCGGCGGCGACGTGCAGGCCGCGCCCCACGCGAGCGCGAGGAGCAGGCTGAGGGTGAGCAGCAGCAGGCGAATCATGGGGACCGAAGACGAAAGGACGGGCGGCGGCGTTACTCCTCCGACGCGGGCAACGGCTCGAACATCACACCGAGCGGCACCCGGCCGAAAAGGATACGGGGTGAAGGTACCTGCCGGCGGGCAGGCCCGGCATGGTTTCTTCCCTTGAAGTCGGCGCGCAACAGCCTTAGTTTCCGCCCCCGCCCCGGCAGCGCGGGGGTGCTGCCCCGCGCCGTCTCCTGCATTCCAGCTCCGCCCACCAACGCCTACGCCTAGACGCGCCTCCGCTACGTCACGAACCGACCTACGCTGCCCCGAGCCGCCGCGCGGACCGGGGCCGCTGCCTGCCTAGAGAACCCGCGCGCGCGTATGCCCCGCTCGACCCGCCTGCCGGAGGGCCGTGCCCTGCTGCTGACGCTTGTCGGCGGCGTGGTGCTGGCCGGCCTGTGGCTGCTTGCTGCCAACGATCCGTCCCAGGCCGCGCCCGGCCCGGAACGGGCGGCCGCTGTCCGCCGGGCCGCGCTGACCTCGCCCGGCGCGGCCGCCGCGCCGCTCGCCGACCCGGCCTTCGCCGAAGGGTGGCACCGGCGCGGTCTCCTGGCGCGGCGCGACACGGACACCCTCGGCCTCGGGCTGGACTCGCTGGGTGCCGATTTCTACGACATAGACGCGCTCCTGGGCGGTGCGCTCGTCGGCGATTCGGTTGCGGGCGAAGCCTCCGTCCCTGACTCGTCCGGGGCGGGCCTCGCCGCGCTGGCCGACACGACGCTCGCCGACACGACCGAGGCGCTCCCCGACACCGGCTTCGCCGCGCGCCTGCTCCCGCCGTTCCGCCGCGACCGCTACGACGCCTCCGTGCTTCCGCGCCGCCGCCCGCCGCTCGGGCCCGAGCTCGGCACCTACTGGCAGCGCAGCGTGGACCTCGACTCGGCCGAGACCGCCTACATCGTCACCGAGCGCGTCGGCGGCGGCGACGTGCGCGTGCCGGTGCGCCTCGGCCTCGACGCCTACCGCGAGCAGCGGCTCCGCCTCGGCCTCGAGGAGAACTACCGCGAGCTCGCCGAGCAGCGCGCCCGCCGGCAGCGGACGGGGCGGGGCCTCGGCGTTGGCTTCGACATCCCCGGCGGGGCCGGCAAGGGCATCGAGCGCATCTTCGGCACCGACGCGGTGGACCTCCGCGTCAACGGCCAGGCCAACGTCGACGTCGGCTTCGCCTACCGCCAGAACGAGCAGCAGGAGGCCGCCACCGGCCAGAGCGGCCGCGTCGACCCCGACTTCGGGCAGGAGCTCGGCCTCGGCATCACCGGCACCATCGGCGACAAGCTCCAGATCAACGTCAACTACGACACCCAGAACGACTTCGACTTCCAGAACCAGGTCAAGCTCGCCTACACCGGCTACGAGGACGAGATCCTCCAGCGCATCGAGGCCGGCAACGTCTTCCTCCAGACCCCGAGCGACCTGATCCGCGGCGGCCAGCGCCTCTTCGGCATCCGCACCGACCTCCAGGTGGGCGGCCTCGGCGTCACCGTCGTCGCCAGCCAGCAGGACGCCGAGAGCGACGAGCTCGTCGTCGAGGGCGGCAGCCAGACCACGACCTTCACCAAGCGCCCGACCGAGTACGAGGACAACGCGGGCTTCTACCTCGGCTACTACTTCCACAACCGCTGGGACGCCGCCCACGCTAACCCCCCGAACGTCGTCCTCGGCCCCGGCTTCAGCCAGCTCCTCGACCTCGAGGTCTACCTCTTCGAGCAGAACAACATCAACAACACCGGCAACGACGACGGGCTGATCCACGCTGTCGCCCTCGTGGACCTCGGCGAGCCGGAGGGCGTGCGCCTCGGCGGCGAGGAGTACCTCGAGCTGGGCGGCGACTTCTCGAACGCGAACGCCTCCGACGTGCTGAGTCCCGACGCCGACCAGTACGCCGACCAGGACCTCGCCGACCTCCGCCTCCCGGCCTCGACGCGGGACTTCGACATCGGCGACCGGTTCGGGCTCGGCAACGCGGACTTCTTCGAGACCGAGTACCGACGGCTCCGCGACGGGCAGGACTACACGTGGAACCCGCTCCTGGGCAACCTCAACCTCAAGCGCTCGCTCAACGACAACGAGGCCATCGCCGTCGCCTACCGCTACCAGCGCGCCGACGGGAGCGTCGTCGAGGTCGGCGACTTCGGCCAGGGCAGCGGCAGCGGCGGCGACAGCCCCGGCATCATCCTGAAGCTCTTGCGCGGCCCGAACCCGCTCCCCGAGAACGCCACCTGGGACCTCACGATGCGCAACATCTACCGCGTCGGCGGCTCGTCGTTCAACGCGACCGACTTCGAGCTCCAGGTGCTCTACAACCCCGGCGGCGCGACGGCCCAGCGCACCCTCCCCGGCGTCGACGTCAGCCAGCCGCCGCAGACCCTCCTCCAGACCCTCGGCCTCGACCGCGTCAACCAGGACGGTGCCCGCACCCCCGACGACCTCTTCGACTTCCTCCCCGAGTACACCGTTGACCCGAGCAACGGGCGCGTCATCTTCCCCTACCGCCAGCCCTTCGGCGAGCACCTCGAGCGCGTGCTCCGCGGCCGGTTCGAGGAGCTCAACCGGCGGACCACCGTCGCCTTCCAGGGGCTGAGCGAGGACGAGGCCGTCGCCGAGTACGTCTTCACCACGCTCTACAACGCCAAGCCCGAGACCGCCGCGCGCGAGACCGACAAGAACGTCTACAACATCACCGGCGAGTTCCGCGGCTCCGTCCAGGAGGTCTACGACCTCGGCTTCGCCGTCGTCGAGAACTCGGTCCAGGTCAAGAGCGGCAACATCGACCTGGCCGAGGGGACCGACTACCGGGTGGACTACGCCACCGGCACGGTCACCATCACCAACCCGACGTTCCTCACCAGCGGGCGCGACGTCTCGATCTCGTTCGAGCGCAACCAGTTCGTCGCCATCCAGAAGAAGACCCTCCTCGGTCTCCGGGCCGACTACGCCTTCAGCGACCGCTTCGGGGTCGGGGCCACCTGGATGCGGCTCTCCGAGAAGCCGCTCATCGACAAGTTCCGCCTCGGCGAGGAGCCCATCGCCAACTCCATCTGGGGCCTCGACGCCGCCTACGCCGCCGAGCCGCGCTGGATGACCCGGCTCGTCGACGCCCTGCCCTTCGTGCAGACCCGCGCCCCGAGCGCCTTCGAGTTCAAGGGCGAGTTCGCCCAGCTCAACCCCGGCCACCCGCAGACCTTCGCCTTCGAGCAGTCCCAGAACGACCTCCAGGACATCGGCCGCGACTTCAAGGAGGACGAGCAGGCCGGCTCGATCTCCTACATTGACGACTTCGAGGGGACCGAGAACTCGTTCAGCCTCCTCCAGCCCGGTGCCTGGCGGCTCGCCGCCGCGCCCGCCGGCGACGGCGACACGCCCGGTGCCGGCCCGGCGGGGGCCGAGACCTACCTCACCGACCTCCCCAGCGACTCGCTCATCACCTCGCCCCGCCTGCGGACGAGCTGGCGCGGGCGCTTCGCCTGGTACACCGTGCTCGCGGCCACCTACGAGAGCGACGAGCTCGCGCCGCTGGCGCGCAACCTCGCCACCTCGCGCGTCTTCATCAAGGAAATCTTCCCCGACCGCGAGGTCCAGTCCGGCACCCCGCCCAACCTCCCGACGCTCGACCTCTACTTCGACCCGTCGCAGCGCGGGCCGTACAACTACAACGCCGCGCTCGGGACCGCCTTCGCCGGCAACCCGCAGGACGTCTGGGGCGGGATGACGCAGCGCCTCCCCGAGGGCTACACCGACTTCGACGCCCGCAACAACATCGAGTTCGTCGAGTTCATCTTCTCCCCCTTCGGCGGCAAGAACGGCGACGCCCCCATCGACCCGGAGGCCCGGCTCTACGTCGAGCTCGGGCAGACGAGCGAGGACGTGATCCCGAACCGGCAGTACAACAACGAGGACGGCCTGCTCTCGGTCACCAACGAGGACGCCTGGGGCCGGCCCGCCGGCGGGCAGCAGGACGGCATCGTCAACGTCAACGAGGAGATGCGGCGGACCGAGGACCTCGGCCTCGACGGGCTGCCATCCCAGATCGCGGCCAGCGCCGCCGCCGACAACGGCACGCCCTACCCCGTCTCGACCGAGACCGAGAAGTTCGCCTCGTTCCTCGACAGCCTCGCGCTCTCGCCGGCCGCCGGCAGCCCGGTCCTCGCCCTCGCCGAGCTCGACCCCTCGGCCGACGACTACCACTCGTTCCAGGAGAACGCCTTCTTCGACGACGGCGCGCTCTTCCCCGGCGGGGCGACGCTCCAGGAGCGCTTCAGCTTCCTCTTCCCCGGCCTCGAGCTCAACTCGCTCGAGGCCCAGCGGCTGATCGCCGAGAGCGGCGCGCCGGGCAACTCGCGCTTCCCCGACTCCGAGGACCTCAACCTGAACCTCTCGCTCGACCAGGCCGAGCGCTTCTTCCGCTACGAGGTCCCCCTCTCGGCCGATGCCGTGGACGTCCCCTGCGCCGAGGGCCAGACGGCCGGCTGCAACCCGTTCTACGTCACCACGATCTTCAACGACAACCCCGGCGAGAACCCGAGCGGGCGCGCGTGGTACCTGATCCGCATCCCGGTCCGCACCGACCGCAAGGAGGCCGTCGGCGGCATCCAGGACTTCAGCCTCATCGAGACGATGCGCGTCTGGACCCAGGGGCACACCGACGCCGCCACGCTGCGCTTCGCCACGCTCGACCTCGTCGGCAGCCAGTGGCTCAAGTCCGACGAGGTCGGCTTCGACACGATGCCCGTGCTCACCGACGAGCCGGGCACCCCGAGCCGGACCCAGACCTTCGTCGCCACGGTCAACACCGAGGAGAACCCGGACCAGTACACGATCCCCAACGGGGCCGTCCGCTCGTCCACGCGCGTCCCCACGAGCGGCCGGCCGCTCCCCTCGCGCGAGCAGGCACTCGCCTTCCGCCTCGAGCAGCTCGCCGACGCCGAGGAGCGTGGCATCTTCAAGCCCTACACCCGGCAGCTCGACCTGACGAAGTACTCGAACCTCCGCATGTTCGTCCACGGCGAGGGCTTCGAGCGCCGGGACTCGGTGCGCGTCTTCGTCCGCCTCGGCTCGAACGAGGCCGAGGACTACTACGAGATCGAGCAGCCGCTCTACCCCTACGAGCTCCCCGAGGGCGTCTCGATCCGCGACGTCCCCAGCGGGGCCGACAGCCTCTGGCAGACCAACGTGCCCGTCCGCACCAGCGAGGGGACCGAGCTCCTCGACCTCAACTCGGTCAACGTCGAGTTCGGCGCGCTCAACAAGCTCAAGCTCGAGCGCGACCTCGCCGTGGACGCCAGCGGCAACCCGGTCTCGCTCGACTCGGTCTACGCCGCGCAGTCGGTGCCGCTCGACTTCGCCCCGCCCGGCGCGGTCATCCGGATCAAGGGCAACCCCTCGGTCCAGGACGTCTCGAACATCGTCCTCGGCGTGCGCAACGGGCGCGACGGGCTGGCCCGGCCGCTCGACCTCGAGGTGTGGTTCAACGAGCTGCGCGTCAGCGGCTTCGACGAGCAGAAGGGCTGGAGCGCCTACGCCCGCACCACGGTCCGGCTCGCCGACTTCGTCGACCTCAACGCCCGCTACGAGCAGCAGACCGACGGCTTCGGCGACCTCGGCAGCGGCCTCGGCACGCGCACCTTCGAGGACGGCCACGGCTACAGCGTGACCTCGAACGTGAACCTCCACAAGCTCCTGCCCGAGCGCTACGGCTGGCGCCTCCCGCTGAACCTCACCCTCCAGCGCGACGTCTCGACGCCGCGCTTCTCGCCGAGCCGCGGCGACATCACGGTCGCCCAGGAGATCGCGCAGATCGAGGAGAGCGACCGGCTCTCGCCCGAGGAGAAGAGCATCCAGATCAACGAGGTCCGGGCGGCGGCCGAGACGGCGAGCTTCTCGCGCGTGGTCCGCCTCCCGGTCTCGAAGACCGGCAGCCGCAGCCCGTGGCTCCGCTACACGCTCGACGGCCTCTCGCTGACCTACTCGAACACGCTCCGCCGGCAGCGCACCCCGGCCCAGCAGTTCTCCGACACCGACCAGTGGAACGGGACCGTCGCCTACCGCCTGGCCGTGCCCCGGCCCAAGACCGTCCGGCCGCTGGGGTTCCTCGGCCGGGTCCCGCTCGTCGGGTTCCTCGGCGGCCTCGACCTCAACATCCTGCCGAGCAGCCTCGCCCTGTCGGCCGACGCCAGCCGCTCGGTCAACGCCAACCAGGACCGCCCCCGGCGCGGCAGCTTCAACACGATCACCGACAGCCTCGACCGCGCCGCCCGCATCGCCGTCGAGCGCGCCCGCCCGGACTTCATCTACCCCATCCGCGAGCAGCACGCCTTCAGCCACCGCCGCAACTTCGACCTCCAGTACAACCCGTTCCAGTTCCTCGCGCTCGGCTACCGCTCCGACCTCCGCCAGAGCCTCAACAGCGCCGGGGCCGACGAGTCCTTCGCCACGCTCATCCAGGACTACCGCGGCGGCGACGTGAACAACTTCCAGGAGGTCCCGCTCAGCCGCGACGAGGTGCTCGACCAGTTCGGCGGCACGCTCCCGGACTCGGTCTCGATCTTCCCGGTCAACCGGCTCGACGTGGTCCCGGTGCAGACCGTCTTCGGCGACCTGCTGACCGGCGAGCGCAGCGTCCTCACCGACGAGTTCACCCAGAACACGACCGCCACGGTGCAGTCGCCCATCGAGCGCGTCGAGGCGCTGAGCTGGCTCCGGCTCCAGCCGCTCTCCTACGCGAGCAACTTCACCTGGCGCTACACCCCGCTGCCGGGCGTGGACCCGCGCCTGCGGGCCGACACCGTGACGGTCGCCGCCGTGGCGAACCAGGCGTCGCTGCGCGGCGGCCTCAGCCTCCGCTTCGGGGAGCTCTTCGAGAAGCTCGGCCCGTACCGCCGCCTCCGCGAGGGCCAGGAGGAGGCCGAGCAGGCGAAGCAAACCAGGAAGCAGGACTTCGACCGCGACCTCCAGGCCTACCGCGCCGCGCGCGACCGCGTCGCCGCCGCCGAGGACGAGCTGCGCGAGGCCGAGAACCTGTCCGGGGCCGACTCCACGGGGGCCGTCTCCGAGGACCGCCTCGCCGCGCTCCGCGAGGCCCTCACCCAGGCCGAGGCCGCCGACACGCTCGCCCGCCCGTCGCCGCCGCTGCCGATCCCGAACCCGCTCGACCTGCTGCGGCGCGGCTTCCTGGCCGTCACCGGCCCGCGCGACTTTACGCTCACCTACAACGGTGCCTTCGGCGGGACCTCGCAGGGCGTCCGCGACCCCGGCTACAGCTTCCTCGACGGCCTCACCGGCGACGGCCCCGGCCTCGGCTACCGCCTCGGCTTAGACCGCCGCATCGGGGCCAGCGAGGCCGACCGCTTCTTCGGCAACGACAGCACCGCCATCATCCAGGTCCAGGACGTCCTCCGCGACGACCACCAGCTCGGCGCGCGGACCTCGCTCGAGTTCAGCCAGGCGCTCCGCGTGGACCTGACCTGGGACCTCGGGGTGGACAACCAGGAGACCTTCGCCTTCTCGCGCGACAACCTCGGCGACCCGGTCGTCACCGAGAACGGCGGCGGCAACGCCACCATCGTCGCCCTCGGCGGGTCCTACGACGCCTTCTTCGACCTCCACCGCGCCCGCTACAGCGCCGCCGTGAACACCGACACCCTCGCCGGGCCGGACGTCGCCGGCAACCTGCTGACCAACAACGCGGTCGTGGACGACTTCCGCAGCGCCTTCGTGAGTGGGCTGGGGTCCGTCGGGCGCGGCGGCTTCGGCGTCCTGCCGCTCCCCAACTGGACCGTCACCTACACCGGGCTGAACAGCTTCCCCATCTTCCGCGCGCTCACGCAGTCGGTCACGCTGCAGCACGGCTACTCGGCGACCTACGACGTGGGCTACGCCTCGAACCCGCAGGAGGGCACGCTGAACGTCGAGCGCCTCTCGCTGTCGAACCAGGGCGGCGGCCTCTCGACGGTCCAGTTCGTCTCGGAGACGCCGTTTCTGGAGGCCACCTCGGTCCGCGTCAGCGAGCGCTTCCAGCCGCTCGTCGGCCTCAACCTCGGCTTCAAGGGCGGCTTCCAGACCGACCTGGACTGGAACGCCAGCGACAGCTACGCCCTCTCGCCGGCCTCGGCCGAGGTGAACCAGACCCAGACGAAGGAGTTTTCGCTCCGGCTGAGCTTCAACAAGACGGGCCTGCGCCTGCCGCTGCCGTTCCTCGGCCGCCGACGGCTCAACAACAACGTCCGCCTCAGCCTGATCCTCTCGCGCGCCAACAACCTCTCGCGCCGCTTCGAGCTGCGCTCGGACCTGGAGCAGGACATCTCGAACGCCCGGGGCGAGACCTTCAGGAACCCGCAGGGCGAGCTCACGACCCGGCTCTCGGTCGAGCCGCAGCTCACCTACACGCTCTCGAACCAGGTCACGGCGACGGCCTTCGTGCGCTACCAGAAGTTCGACAGCGAGGGCAGCCGCAACCCGCCGACGACGACGCTCAACGGCGGCTTCACCTTCCGCGTATCGTTCTCCAACTAAGAGATAGGAAAAGAGAGAAAAGAGGGAGGAGAGAGTGGGCAGCACCCGCCCCCTCTATCTCTCTTTTCTATCTCTTCTCTGTCGCGCTTCCGCTCTTATGAAACAGCCCGTCGCCGTCTGCGCCCTCGGGCGGGTCGAGTACGAGGCGACGTGGGGCCTCCAGCGCCGCCTCCAGCAGCGGCTCATCGCGGCCAAGCGCGCCGAGCCGCCGGAGGCCGTGCCGCACGTCCTCCTCCTGGTCGAGCATCCACACGTCTTCACCCTCGGCAAGAGCGGCGAGCGGGCGCACCTCCTGGCCGATGAGACCCACCTCTCCCGACTCGGGGCGACGTTCGTGCCCGTGGACCGCGGCGGCGACATCACGTACCACGGTCCCGGCCAGCTCGTCGTCTACCCGGTCTTCGACCTGGGCCGCTTCTTCACTGACATCCACCGCTACCTCCGCACGCTCGAGGAGGCCGTCGTCCTGACCTGCGCCGACTACGGCCTCGCCGCCGGCCGCGTCGCCGGCCGCACCGGGGTGTGGATCGAGGCCGGCACGGAGCGCGAGCGCAAGGTCTGCGCCTTCGGCGTCCGGTGCAGCCGCTGGGTGACGATGCACGGCCTCGCGCTCAACCTCAACACCGACCTCTCGTACTTCGGCCACATCGTCCCGTGTGGGATCGCCGACCGGGGCGTGACCTCGCGCGCGGCCGAGCCCGGCCGGCCCGTGAACGAGGACGAGGCAGCCGGCCGGCTGCTCGGGCACCTCGCCGACGGGTTCGGGCTGCGGCTAACCCACTACACCCGCGACGAGGCTCACCGTTTCTTCGACGCCTTCGGCGTAACATCGGACGCGGTATCGGTGTAACATCGCAGCGTCCGTCGCCCTTGCACACCGGCACCATTGCACCTGGTACCCTTTGCACCTGGACCGACACGCTCCGCTCGTCCTCCCTTCTGCCTCCAGCCCCTTCCCGATCCCATGGCCTTCAGCACCGAACAGTTCGCCCGCCAGCTTCTCATCGAAGCCCTTTTCTACGACGAGGAGTACGTCGCCCTCGGCAATGTCAGCCTGATCGACGGAGCCGCGCAGCGCGAGCTCTACCTCGCCTCGTTCGACCCCGAACGCGACACCTACCTCATCGAGGAGGCCGTCGAGTGGGAAGACCTCGACGCCGACGAGGACGGGGAGGTGGACTATGCCCTCGCCGTCGACGGCTCCGAACACGGCACGTACGAGACGCCGGAGGACGCTGCCGACGCGCTCTTGAACCTCGCCCGCGAGCACAACCTCGTTCCGAGCTTCATGCTCCTCTTCGAAGAGGAAGACGCCTGACGAACGGGTGAAGGGTACAACAGGGCGAAGGAGCGCAAGCTCAAGGAGCACGAGCTCCAACCTCCCTTATCCTTCACCCTTTACAAAAGCCCACGCCAGCACGAGCCATCCCGCGATAAAGGCGATCCCGCCGAGCGGGGTGACGGCACCGAGCACGGGCGTATCGGTGAGCACGAGGAGGTATAGGCTCCCCGCGAAAAGCACCGTGCCGACGAGGAACAGCCAGCCGGCCCAGGGCAGCACCCTCGGCTCGGGCCTGCGCTCGAGCAGCAGACCTACGCCGAGCAGCGCGAGGGCGTGGTAGACCT
>JBBSMV010000059.1:0-12957 GCA_038232975.1 Rhodothermales bacterium | reverse complement strand
GCCGACACGATGCAGTGCCCGGCGGCCCCGTGGCTCTTCGCCGCCGGCGACTGCGCCACGCTCGCCGGCCACCCCACGCTGGCAAGGGTCGGCGTCCACGCCGTCAAGCAGGGGTCAGTGCTCCGCGCGAACGTCGGCCGCGCCCTCGACGCGCTGCTCGCTGGGCGGGGCCTCGCCGACGCCGATCTCGACCCGTTCCGCCCGTACCCCGTCGCCCCGCTGATCCTCTCGACGGGCGAGCCGGTTGGGCTGGGTGCGGCGGGCTGGCTGTGGGTGCGCGGCGGGCCGGTGCTCCGGCTCAAGCATCTCGTGGACCGGCGCTGGATGCGGCAATACAGCCCGCGCTGGCACCGTTCCCTCGGGGAGATGCTGGGCCGCGAGGCCGCTGCTTCGAGCGCCCGGCGTCCGTATCTTCGCGCTCCCCTCTGACCGATCCCCCTCCCCTCTCATGACTGACACGATGGCCCCCGACGTGCTCGACCTCTCCGCCCTCTCCGAGCGCCAACGCCTCGCCTTCTACGGCGCGCTCTTCGCCCTCGCCGCCGCCGACAACGAGATCGACGAAAGCGAGTCCGACCTCATCCTCGAGTCGCTCCACCTCGACGGCCTCTCCGAGGACGCCCGCCAGCGCGCCTTCGCGCTCAGCATCGCCCCGCCGTCGTGGGAAGCGTGCTTCGAGCTGCTCCGCGACACCGACGAGTCCATCCGCCGCGCGCTCATGCTGAACCTCGTGGACGTGGCCCTCGCCGACGACGAGATCGAGCCGGGCGAGCCGCAAAACCTGGAGCGCGCCAGGGAGGAGCTCGGCGTCTCGCCCGACGACCTCGCCGCGATGCACACTTACGCCTACCGCGTCCGTGCCCAGGGCGGGCCGGTGGCGCGCCCGCTCGCGTGCCCGCCGGAGCTGGACTGCTAGCGCCGGCACTCTTCGAGCACGCTTCAACGGGAGCCGGAACAGCCGCCGGTGCCCATTGTTATTTTCCGCTCGATAGACAGGCCTCTAGCTCAACTGGTTAGAGCATCGGTCTCTTAAACCGAGGGTTCTGGGTTCGAGTCCCAGGGGGCCTACACCGATTTCAGATCGGCATACCAACGCTGCTCGCGTGCGGTGCGTTTGCGATGGCAATTCGCGCACCGCACGTCGCATTTAAGGATCTCCCGCTCGATGGTTTTCCAGGCGTAGCCTCGCCGCACGAGGGTGCTGACCGCCATCGTCTTCTCGCCCCGGACGTGGTCGAAGTCGAGGCACGCCGGGTGTGTCTCGCCGCAGTCCAGGCACGCAGCGCTCTGGAGGTACGCAAAAAGCTTCTCGCGTGAGGCCCGCCGCCGCTGGACACGCTTCCCGTTCGTGCGCTCGGCCTGTTCCGCCTGGTGGCGGCCGTACCACGCGCGCTGCTGGACGCGCTTGCACCGTCTACACTGGCTCTGCAACCCATCGTGGCGAGCGCGATTCCGGCCGAACGCCGTCGTCGGGAGCAGGTGGGCGCAAGCGCCGCAGTGTTTCTCTTCCATAACTCTGAGGGCGTTTGAGGTTTCCGAGCGCTGCTCACTCCGGTAGCTCGCCGAAGACGACGCGGACGAGGGGCAGCTCCTGTTGGAGGAAGCCCGTCTGGTGCGCGTAGGTGACGTACTGCACCTGCCCGTCGGCCTCGGCGAACTCCGGGTGCGCGTGCGCCGAGTAGTTGCCGAACGTGCCCTGCCCCGGCCGCATCGTGAAGAGCGCCTGCGGCTCGGACCACGGCCCCCACGGCGTCCGCGAGGTCCGGTAGCGCACCGTGTTGTCGAAGGCGGGGTTGTAGATCGCCATATAGCCGCCGTAGTGCGGGACGTAGAACACGCTCGTGCCGGCCGAGCCGCCGTCGAAGATCCGCGCTGCGTCGGCGGGGTCGGCGCTCCAGTCGCTGCCGGTGTAGTAGCGCCACGCCGACTTGTCGAGCACGTCGGCAAGCGGGACGCGGGCCACGCGGCAGCGGTGCTCGATCCAGACCTGCTTGCACCCGTAGGCGTAGAGGGTCTCGTCCACGACGAGGGCGGCATTGGTGTAGGCCAGCTCGTCCCGCTCCCAAAGCAGCGTCGGCGTCCGGCTGCCAGGGTTCTGCACGGGCCGCCGCACGCTCCCCGGCGACATCCCCTCGTCCCACACCGCGATGCCGCTCCCAATCGTTCGCCACCCCGCGACGCCGGGCCGCCGCCACAACTCGTAGTAGAACATGAGCACGCGGTTGCGCGCGGGGTCCGGGATGAGGTCGCCGGGCCAGAAGGCGATCGCCGCGCCGCACGGCTCCTCCTCGCAGGGGTTGCCGGCGTGCCGGTCGTTGTAGCGCTGCTCCCACGGGAGAAACGGGATGATCTCGGCGGGCGCGCCGACGGCGTCGAGGTAGTTGCCCTCGAACGAGATGCCGTCCGAGGCGTCGAGGTCGCTCGTCCACGAGAGCGAGTTGTCGACCCAGTTCCTGCCGTCCACGTTCGGCCCGTTGAGGGGCGTGTCGCCGAAGGTCCAGACGGAGCGGCCGCCCACGAGCGCGCTGATGCCCCCGTCGCGCCCCCGGATGATGGGGAGCTGCGCGACGACGCCGAGGTCGGTCGCCGACAGCACGGAGGGGACGGGGACCGTGGCGCGGCCCTCCGGTGCGGTCGCCGCAGCGGAGGAGCCGTCGGCGCGGGGGCCGTCGGGGTCTGCCGCGTCGCAGCCGGCGAGCGCGACGAGGGCCAGGGCGACGAGAACGGGGGGGAAACGGAGCATAGCGGGCGGTTGGCTTGAAGTTCGAGAAGAGGCGAAGGTACTTCGTCCACGAGGGGCGGTCAAGCGGCGTCTCGTCCTCCATTGACTTTTTCGTTACCTTCGCCCCCTCCCAGCGAACACCTCGATCTCCTTCCGTCATGCGCCTTGCTCTAGTCCTCCTCCTCCTGACCTCCTTGCCTGCTCTGGCGCAGCCCGCCTTCGGCCCCGAGCCGGAGGTGCCCATCCGCATCATGCCCGTCGGCGACTCGATCACCGAGGGCAACGACGGCGGCTTCCGCATCCCACTGATCCGGATGGTCACGAGGGCCTTCGAGATGCCCGACCTCGTCGGGCGGCGCGTGAGCGACGACAACGGCGTAGGCTACGACCACGACCAGGACGGCTACTCCGCCTACCGCATCGACGAGATCGCCAGCGGCGGCGGCCCCGGCAGCTTCTGGGACGCCCCGCCCATCGAGCAGCGCCTCGACGACTGGGACCCGGCCGTCGTCCTCTTGCACGCCGGCACGAACGACGCCCAGCAGAGCTACTATCCCTACGGCGATCCCGCCCTCGGCATCCCCAACGTCATTGAGCGCCTCGACGACCTCGTCTCCCGGATCGTCGCGCATTCGCCGCACGTCTACGTCATCGTCGCCCAGATCATCCCGGCCAACCCACCGGCGGGCCAGACCACGATTGACTACATCGAGGCGTTCAACCGGCACGTCCCCGGCGTCGTGGCGCGGCACCAGGCCCTCGGCCACCGGGTCTCGCTCGTGGACATGTACACCCCGATGCTGGCCTTTCCGAACCCCGACGGCATCCACCCGAGCCAGGCCGGCTTCCAGAAGATGGCCGAGGTGTGGCTCGGCGGCCTCCGCGCCATCGGGTTCCTCGACGGGGACATCCAGAACCCCGAGCCGGGCCGCGACGACGGCGTGCGCCAGCGCGACTACTACAGCACCTCGTCCGAGACCCCGTGGCCCCCCTCCGGCGAGAGCCTGATCCGCGCCGGCAGCGCGACGCTCGAGGACGTGTTGCACCTGGGCTACGACGGCTCGGTCTCCCCTGAGGTGCTCAACGACGGGCTAGCGGGCAGGGCTACCAACGACCCCGACAACCAGTGGGTGAGCACGTTCGTCCTCGACACGAGCGTGAACACGGCCGGCTACGACATCACGCAGGTCGGGTCGGGCGCAGGCGGGCCGCGCCCGCGCAACCTGCATCAAGCCTACGAGGTCTGGTACTCGTCGGTCGGCACGCCCTTCGAGTTCGTCCGCCTCGGCGACTTCCACCACATCCCCGTCAACGACCTGGAGCAGGGGTCGGCCATCGTCGTCAGCGGGGTGGACGGGCCGCTCGCCAGCGGGGTGAGGGCGCTCCAGTTCCGGTTCAAGGAGCCGCCGCTCAAGCAGCGGGGGTTCTTCGGACAGCCGCGCAAGACGCGCTACTACGAGGTCGAGGCGCTCGGCACGCCGACGGCGAGTGGGCAGCCGCTCCCGGCCGCCTCGACGGCGGCACCGAACGCCTTCGCGCTCGGCGCGGCGCACCCCAACCCGTTCGCCTCGGCGACGCGGCTCAGCGTGGACGTGCCGGAGGCGTCGCACGTCCGGCTCGTGGTCTACGACGTGCTCGGCCGCGCCGTGGCGACCCTCGCAGACGGCGAGCTAGAGGCGGGGCAGCACGCGGTCCGCTTCGACGCCTCGGGCCTGCCGAGCGGGATGTACCTCGTTCGGCTAGCGGCCGACGGCCCCTCGGGTTCTTTCGTCACGACGCAGCGCGTGACGCGCCTGCGCTAGAGCAAAGCGCGTCTGGGTGGGAGGTTGGGGGTAGGGGCGTGCGCTTTCGTTCCGCTTTGAGCCCCTCCCATACTCCCAGCCCCCCATACCCTAGGCTCCGGCCTCCACGGCCTCGATCTCGAGGAAAATCTTCACGTCGTGGCCGACGATGACGCCGCCGGCCTCGGTGAGGTTGTCCCACGTCAGCCCGAAGTCGCGGCGGTCAATCGTCGTCTCGGCCTCGATGCCGACGCGCTGCTTGCCGCCCGGCCCCTCGGCGGTGCCGAGGAGCGCGCCCTCCAGGACGACGGGCCGGGTGACGCCGTGGATCGTGAGGTCTCCGGCCAGCTTGAACGCGTTGCCGTCCACCTCCGTCACGTCCGTGCTCTCGAAGCGGATGTCGGGATGGGTCTCGGCCTCGAAGAAGTCGGGCGAGCGGAGGTGCCCGTCGCGCCGCTCGTTGCCGGTATCTATGCTTTCGACTTCAATGCGCGCGGCGACCTCCATCGTGGAGAGGTCGGCGGGGTCGAGCTGGAGCCGGGCCGTGTAGTCGTCGAACGTCCCGGTGACGCTCGCAAGGCCGAGGTGGCGCACCTTGAAGCCGACCGTCGAGTGCGCCTGGTCGATCTCGAAGGCGGCGACCTCGAAGGCGGCGGGCGCGGCCGGAGCCTCCGCACGTGCCTCGGCCGGTGGCTCGGCTCCCCGCTGGCTGAAGCCGGCAAGGGTGAGAACGACGAACAGCGCCGACGTGAGCCAGATCGTAGGGTATTGCATAGGTCTCTTTCGTGTAGATTGACGGTAGTGGCTACCGGGTTTCGGTAGCCTGGCTCTTTTTGTATCACGCCCTGCGCGCCAATGATCCGCACCCCGACCCGCGCATGATCCAGCTCGACCGCGCCGCGAGCACGCCGGTTGCCGAGCAGCTCGCCGAGCAGCTCCGGTTCCACCTCGCCACGGGGCGCTTCCGCCCGGGCGAGCGGCTGCCGTCCACGCGCGCCTTCGGCGACCAGCTCGGGGTCTCGTTCCACACCGTCCGCAAGGCCTACCAGCAGCTCGAAGCCGAGGGCCTCCTGGAGGCCCGCCAGGGCAGCGGCTACACGGTCGCCGAGCGCGCCCCGTCCCCGGCGGCGGACCGCATGGAGCGCGGGGCCGCCGTCGTGCTGGAGGCCATCCATCGGCTGATCGGGTTGGGCCTCGACGAGGGCGAGGTCGAGTACCTCGTCCAGGAGCAGCTCGCCTTCCTCGACGACCCCGGCGCGCGGCCGAAGGTGGTCTTCGCCGCGCCCTACCGCGAGCTGGCCGAGACGTGCGCCGAGCAGCTCAGCGCCGCCGTCCAGGAGCGCGTCGACGCCGTCCGCCTGGCCGACCTCGGGCAGCACGCCGACGCCGATTTCGTGGTGACGCCGCATGCCAGCCTGCAAGCCGCCGCCCAGGCCGTGCCGCAGGCCGAGACCGTCAGCGTGCTCGTCCACCCGCCGCCGGAGACGCTCGCCCGCGTGGCCTGCCTCCTCCCGGCCGACACGCTCGGCCTCGTCACGCGCTACGACGACGCCGTGGCCCCGCTCTTGGCCGAGCTGCGCGCGCTCACCGGCTTCGCCGGCCCCGCCCTCGCGCTCCCCGCCGACACCGACCGCGACCGCCTCGGCGACTTCCTCGGCGACGTGGACCTGCTCGTGTTCACCCCGCAGGCCCAGCGCAAGCTGCGCCCGCTCCTCGGCGAGGTCGCCCATGCCCCGCTGCGCCACCTCGTCCACCCGGCCTCGCTCGGCGCTGTGCGCGACGCGGTGCGACGGTAGGCGGTATGGTAGACGGCGGGCAGAGGCATGAAGCATCAGCCATGAAGTAACAGCGCGTTAGCCCGTCGCGCAGCCTCTGGCGTATACTCCGCCCTCGCCGCGCCCTCTCGTCCTCCATACCCAGCCTGCCGTGAACCTCCTCCGCTACCTCTTCGCGCCCCTCCTCCTCGTGACCGTCGCCACCGCGAGCGCGCAGGACGCGCCGTGGTACGACCGCAACCCGCTCCCTCAGACGATGACCGCCGAGGAGGTGCTGCGCCGCGACGAGATCGGGCTGAGCTTCGCGCGGTCGGCCCCGCCGCCCGGCCCGGTCCGCAACCTCTCCGAGTTCGAGCGGAGCGAGGCCGTCCTCGTCCGCTACCCGCTCGGCATCCCGCTCGGCCTCGTGGCCGCCCTCTCCGAGCACGTCCGGGTCATCACGATCGTGGCGAGCCAGGCGCAGCAGAGCCAGGCGGCGAGCGCCTACCAGAGCGCCGGGGTCAACATGGCGAACGCCGCGTTCCTCCAGGCCCCGACGAACTCGATCTGGACGCGGGACTACGGCCCGTTCTACGTCGCCGACGGGAACCGCCGGATCAGCATCGTGGACTTCATCTACAACCGCCCGCGCCCGGCCGACGACGCCATCCCCGCCGCCCTCGGCGCGTACCTCGACGTCCCGGTCTACGCCATG
Source organism: Rhodothermales bacterium (assembly GCA_038232975.1). Lineage (GTDB taxonomy): Bacteria > Bacteroidota > Rhodothermia > Rhodothermales > JANQRZ01 > JANQRZ01. Next base: position 5,985 of record JBBSMV010000059.1, on the reverse strand, counting down.
GACCTCGTCCACACCGGCGGCAACTACATGACCGACGGCTGGGGCATCTCGGCCTCGACCGACCTCGTCTGGGAGGAGAACGGGTTCAACCAGGCCCTCGTGCTCCAGCGCATGCTCGACTACCTCGGCGTGGACTCCTACCACGTCACCATAGACCCCCAGGCCACCTACCTCAAGCACATCGACACCTGGGGCAAGTTCCTCGACGTGGACAAGATCCTGATCGCCGAGGTGCCGGCGACGCACCCGCGCTACGCCGACCACGAGGCCGTCGCCGCGTACTTCGCCTCGCAGACGAGCGCCTACGGCACCCCGTACCAGGTCTTCCGGGTCTACACCCCGAGCGGGCAGCCCTACACGAACGCGCTCATCGTGAACGAGCGCGTCTACGTCCCCATCTCGAGCTCGTCGTGGGACGCGGCGGCGCTCGACGTCTACCGGCGGGCGATGCCGGGCTACGAGGTCCTCGGGTTCACGGGGAGCTGGCTCTCGACCGACGCGCTCCACTGCCGCGTCAAGGAGGTCGCCGACACGGGGATGCTCTCGCTCCGCCACCGGCCCCTCGCCGGGGAGGTCCCCTACCAGCCCGCGCTCGCGCTCGACGTGGAGATCGTCCCCTACAGCGGGCAGCCCCTCCGCCAGGACGAGCTGTTCCTGATCTACCGGACTGAGGACGCCCCGTTCGACACCCTCGCGCTCCAGCCCGTCGGCGGCGACACCTTCTCGGCCTCGCTCCCGCTGCCCTCGGGGGGCGGTGAGGTCTCGTACTACTTCTCGGCCGCCGACGCGTCGGGCCGCACCGAGCACTTCCCGCTCGTGGGGCCGGCCGGGGCGCGCTCCTTCCACGTCCTCCCGCAGGGCGGCTGCCAGCAGAGCCTGGCCGCGACCCTGAACGACCTGACCCCCGCGCCCGGCCAGGAGGTCACCTTCACGGTCACCGTCGCCAACGGCGGCCCCGCCCCGGCCCCGCTCGACCTGTGGCTCGACGTGACAGGCCCGGCAAGCCCGCAGCTCCGCCTCGGTAGCGGAACGCTCCCGGCCGGTGCCACTGTCACACGGGACGTCCGCCTCCGCGTTCCGGGGGCCGCCCCGAGCGGGACCTACAGCCTCGCCCTCACCCTCGGCGACTTCGACGCTGGCGAGGTCTGCGACGCCGTCCCGTTCGCGGTGACGATCTCGGGCGAGGTTGCCCGTAGCGGGGCCAGCAGCGGTGCCGAGTTCGAGGTCGTGGACGACTTCTTCGCCCCCGCCTCGGTGCCGAGCGCGGGGGCGGTGGCCGTAGCGCCGAACCCGTTCACGGGCCGCACGGCCGTGACGTTCGATGTGGCAGAGACAGCCGCGGCGCGCCTCGTCGTCTACGACGTGCTCGGCCGCGAGGTCGCCACGCTCGTGGACGGTCCGCTGGAAGCCGGCACGCACCGGGTCACGTTCGACGCGGCCGGGCTGAGCGCGGGGACCTACGTCTACCGCCTCGTCGTCGGGGACGCCGTCCGGACGGGCCGGATGACCCTCACTCGCTGACGCGTCCGAGGCCATGCGCGAGGGGCGCGGCACCGGGAAGAGGCTCCGGTGCCGCGATCCGTTGTTGAACCCCGTGGCCCGGTTCTGTTTCGCCGATTGTAACGCCTGGGTGGTATCACCTGTGCGGCATCAACAGATTGCGCCTCAGCCGCCTGACAGGAAGCTAGACGGCCGGGCAAGCAAAGTAGGCGCGGCGGTGGAGCAACGCAAAACCGGGCTGCTTTGGGGCTGCCTGCAAGCGCGGTTTATACCGCTGTCTTGCGAGCTTTCCGCCCCCGGCATGACAGCCGCTCCAGCTCTGCTTGCGCTTTGCGGCCTTCCTCACGGTAGAATGCCAGCCGCTCCTCCAGGCTCTTGCCCTCCAGACGCTCCGCCTGTGCGTCCCGGATGCGCCGGACGAACTCGACGGCTTTGATCGGCTCTTGCTCAGGCTTCTTCATCGCTCTGCTCCTCTGGATCAGTCGCCACCTCACGCGGCGAATGGATGCTGATCGGCTTGTAGCCGGCTTCGAGGTTCACCGCGTTGAACCGGCGGATCTTGTCGAAGTGTACGATGTGGCGGAAGTTCCAACTCATCAGCACATCTACCCCGGCTGCGGTCGCCAGGGCGGTATGGAGGCCGTGAGAACTTCGGGCCGGTAGGTTAGGAGTTCGGCGTACTTCTCGCGCACCCGCTCCGGTGCCCTGACGAGTTCGAGCGCCACGGCGTCGGAGAGCACGAGGCGGAGCCGTTCAAGTTGACAGTCGCGGAGAAGCGCATTCGACCACAGCGCGAACTCGGGGTCGAAGCAGCCGCCGATGACGGAGGTGTCGGTGTAGACGCGCTGACGTTTCATCCCTCCAAGTTACAGAGGCTGGTTTGGCGAGACGCGAGGCGGTGTAACAGGTGGCGCTTCAGCCGCCGAACGTGACGGCACAGCGCGTGGACGAAGCAACGTAGGCGCGGCGCTCGGACGAGGCAAAACCGTGCAGCGTTCGGTCGGCCTGCAAGCGCGGGTTAGCAACTGTGCGAAAAGTCAAGCCGGAACGGAGGCAATATCGGGATTCCAGTGCTCGCCGTCACGGACCATTGCGTTGAGCATCACGAGTAACTTCCGCATGGCCGCTACGAGCGCCACCTTCTTCGGTTTGCCCCGTTCCACGAGCCGCCGGTAGAACCCGCCGACCTCCGGGTTGTGCGTGATGCACGCCAGCGCACTCATGTAGAGCGCCCCGCGTACCTCGGCCCGGCCGCCCCACGCGATCCGTTGCCCCCGATGCTTCCCGCTGGCGCGCGCCAGCGGAGCCACCCCGACGAGCTTGGCGATCTCCTTCCGGTTGAGCCGGCCGAGTTCGGGGAGGTCCGCCAGCAGCGTCGAGGCCAGCACACCGCCGACACCCGGCACGCTACGCAGGAGGTCTTCCTTTGCTCGCCACAGCGGACTTGCCTCGACCGCCCGCGCCACCTCGTCCTCGACCGCACCGAGTTCCTTCTCCAGCCAGCGGACGTGCTTCTTCAAGCTCTTCTGGATCGCGGTGTCGGCCAGGAGCAGCCGGTTCCGCTCAGCAACCAGCCTACCTATGAGCTGACGCCTCCGCGACAAAAGCGCCTCCAGCGCTCGCTGAGCCGCGTCCGGTAGCGCGCGCGGCTCGGGCCGGACCCGCTCGGCGAAGAGCGCGAGCACGGCTGCATCGAGCGCGTCGGTCTTCGCCGAGCTCGCCGGTAGCCTTTGCGAAGTCACGGACCTGGCGTGGGTTCACGATGGCAACGGCGAGCCCGACCGCAGCGAGGGCCGCTGCGATGGCGTGCTCGTGGCTCCCGGTCGCTTCCATCACGACGAGCGTGGCTTGCAACTCGGTCAGCCGCGAGGCTAGCGCGTCGATGCCCTCGGGGTCGTTGGCGGTGCGCCACGCCTCGCTGGAGCGTCCAGCTCCTGAGGGGAGCACTGCGATGTCGAGGTGATCCTTCGCGACGTCGATGCCGATGTAGGTGGGCGATCCCTGGGGAGCAGCCATCGTTGTCTCGTCTTCTCGCCACCCGCCCGACCTAGCGAATCCGGGCTCGATCCCCCACCGCGTTGCGATGGATGGACGGCCCCAGCAACTGTTCGGACTCTCGGCGAAGTAGCGGGAGCACTGCCCCAGCTAACCCACGATCTCTGCGCGTCGGTTGGACCTCGCGCTCGACCTCTGCGGCGTCGGGCTAGTGCTCCCGGAGCGGCAAAATGCCACCCGATCTCAACATACTATGCGGCCACGCGGAGCACAACGCCCGGAGCTACTGAATCGAGTCGCGCTTTGACCTCCGGCACGAGGGGCGCAAGGTCTTCGATACGGTTGCTCCGAGCCTCCAAGAGGACGATCCCGATCTCGTACCGGCTGAGGTTCTGCTGGTGCGGGATGCCTTGGTCCGTCGTGATCAGCGCGTCGAACGACTCCGAGGCCACTGTGAGAAGTTTCCCGTTCTTGCGCCCGCTCCAGCCCTCCTGCTGCACCGTCCGCACCTCGACCTCCGGCGCGAAGAGACGCACGAGCGCCTTCGGCATATTCTCGTCCAGCAGTACCTTCACGCTGCCTCCGCTTCGTGGAGCGTCATCTCGAGGTAACCAACCGCTTGGTCCCGGCTCACCGTCGGGAAGTCGTCGAGAAACTTGTCGAGACTGTCACCGGCGGCGAGGTGCTGGATGAGGATTTCGACGGGCACGCGGGTACCTGCGAAGACGAGGGCACCGTTCATCACCTCCGGGTGGCGCGAGACGATCTGCTGACGTTCCATAGCGAGCGCTGAGGTTTGTTGAGTCTGGAACGCTGTTCCTCTCGATCCGATCCCGGCGGTGGGAGTGGCCGTATAACAGAACAAGCTCAGCCGCACCGGGCGGCAGAGCGGTTGAACGAAGCAAAGTAGACGCCGCTGTTCGAACGAGGCAAGACCGTGCAGCCCTTCGTCGGCGTGCAGCGGCGGGTTATACGGCATCCTGGTGGTCAATAGGTGCTGGGGAAAAACTCACTGTTTTGCAGCATTCCGAGGTAACCATCTGACATGGCGTTCGGGTTCTGCTCCGCGAACGACGCAGACATATTCGCCCGTTGAGCATCCTCGGTTCGGTACAGGTAAACGGTGCCTACTCTCTCGGCAGAGGCGATGCCGCGCGCGACGGCTTCGATCTCGGAGTCTAGCGCGTCCACGCTCAGGCTCGGGATCAGAACCTCCAAATTGTCGCCTACCTTGTCGATCACGGTGTAGTCGGGTAGCCCCGTAGCGGCAGCTTCGTTTCGACCGGCTGGCTGAACGAACTCGTATTGCAGCCACCCCTCACGCCCGGTATACACTCGGTCCTGCTCAGTCGCCCGCACCTTCGTCAATAGACCGCCGCGCTCTACGACTTCCACGGCGGTGTTGTTTGGAATGCGGAACACCTTGTCCTGCTGGGCGAGGCGGCGAAGCCCATCCAGATCGGAAGCGTTCTGCACGTCCATCAATTCGTCCATCGCGTCCCGGTTCACCACGAGGTAAATCCACTGATTGCCTTCGATAAAGGCGCGAGCGGGTGCTCCAACCTCGGTGACGGACTCACCTCGAGGGTCCGAGGCTTCTGCCGCTGTCTCGGCTTCGGGGATAGCAGGGGCGTCTGTCTCTGCCGCACATCCGGCGAGTAGCCCGATGAGAGCGAGCAGTGACGACCGTAAAATGTTGGGCATGAGCAAGTGGGTTGGGGAGGCCGTATAACCAGTAATTATACGCATGGCGAGTCTCTACATCCAGAGACCAGTCTCTAAATCTAGAGACGGTCACTACATCTAGAGACCACACATCAAGCAGACGCCAGACTCACCCCAGCGACCCGCGCTCCTCGTTGGACGGTCCCGGCCCGTCCCCATCGTCGGCCTCGGCAGGCTGGGGGACAGGCACATCCTGGGCGCGCGGCGGCACCTCCACCGGAGTTGCATCCTCAGAGACCGTCGGCTCCGGCTGCGGCGGTGCCGGCTTTTTCTGCGACGCCGTCTTCTGCTCGCCGGTGATCTTGTCCTGGTCCGGGTACTTCACCCGGAGGTGGTAGATGCCGTTGAGGATCGAGAGGAACGTCTCCTTGATGCGGTTCAGGTCGGCGAAGGTGAGCGCGCAGCCGTCGAGCTGCCCGTCCTCGATGCGCGCGCGGAAGATGGCGTCTACCAGCCCTTCGAGGCGCTTCGGGGTCGGCTTGTCGAGGCTGCGGCTGGCAGCCTCGACCGAGTCGGCGAGCATCACGATGCCCTGCTCGTTGGTCTGCGGGCGCGGGCCGGGGTAGCGGAACTCCATCTCGTCGACCGGCGGGTCCTCGGGGCCGCGCAGCTCCTGCGCCTTGCGGAAGAAGAACTCCATCAGCGTGGTCCCGTGGTGGGTCGGGATGAAGTTCTGCACGACCTCCGGGAGGTGGTACTCGCGCTGCTGCGCGATGTCGAGGCCGTCCTTGACGTGGCTGGCGATGACGAGGGCGCTCATGTAGG